>JAGBTL010000066.1 GCA_017631355.1 Clostridia bacterium | reverse complement strand
TGACTCCGTCATCCGTGAGTTCGAACCTCGCCATCCCTGCCAACGAAACAACGCACCCTTTCGGGTGCGTTGTTTTGTTTTGTAGTTTATTGTGCGAGGTTCGAAAAGGGCAATTGCGAAGCAATAACAACAGTCCGGGGGACTGTTGTGCTGCCCGTGTGCGTGCCGAAATGCGCAGAAGCATTTCGGGCGAACCTCGCAATCCCTGCCAAGAAAAAAGCATCGCGTAAGCGGTGCTTTTTTCAATGATGTTTGCCTTACGGCAAATGATGTCACTACGTTAATGATGCCGTTTCACTAATGATGTCGCTTCGCTAATGATTATAACAAACATCGCATCATTGCGAACATAGTGAGCACATCATAATGCGAAGCATTGCTTCATATTTGTGTCAGCAAATGCTTCATTAACAAAACCCCGACACCTACGCTAATACCGTAAGTGTCGGGGTTTCACTATTTTTTATTTACATTACACCAACTCATACTCAACCTTACAATACTCGCCCTCAACGTTATCGCCTGTAAGGAAGCGACGTGCAATGAACACAACCTTATCATCATACACCTCGCAATAGTAGCCTACGCCACAATCGGTGATACCGAAGTTATTTTCCTTACGGTAACCGGGAATGCTGATTGAATGGTCGTTCTTTTCTGTATTGAGCACCTCAAACGTCTTTTCAAAGATACCGCCATGAAGGTGACCATTGATGAAGAATACGTTGTTATATTTCTCCATAACCTTACGCACGTCATCATTCTGCTCACCCATGTCACCTGTTTTCCAAACCTCGGGAAGACCGTGAGTGAATGCAAATGCCTGATGGCACATAACGAAAGCAGGCTTGCCGTCCTTGGTTGCCCTTGCAAGCTCCTTATCAAGGAAATCAATCTGCTCCTGTGTGATATGAGCCTTTTCAAGAACGCGCTTCTCTGTGCCGATTACGATGATTGTATAGCCGTTTATATCATAAGAATAAAAGCTTTTGCCGTTTGTGTTTATGTTGAGGTATTCGTTCACCTTATCCATAATAATCTTCTGATTTCTGCCGTACTGAAAGCGCACGTCGTGGTTACCCATTGTAAGGAAAATCTTAACCTTATTATAATATTTGTCAAAAACGTTAAAAAAGCGTCTGTACTCTGCCTTTTTACCATATTCAGCAATATCGCCTGCAAGCATAACTGCATCAAAAGCCTTTTTAGAAGAGAAAACGTCTGTAAAGAAATTTTCAAGATTTGCAGTTGCACTTTCCTTATCAATAAGGTGTGTGTCGGCAATACAAGCAAATGAAAGCTTTACGTTATCTGCATCCTGAAACTCAACAGGAGTTGCTGTTGAATATTCAAAGGGCACGTCGTAATCAGGCGCCATTGCCTTAAACTGTTTTTTGTACTTGTCAATAAAGGTTTCAATAGACATATCAATTCTCCTCCGGATTTAGACTTTTCATCAATTCCACAAGCTCCCCTATACGCTGGGGGCGGGGCTTATTTATTTTGTAAAGCAATTCATCAATTACCTTATCCACGCTCTTAACCTCGCGCTCAAACTCCCTTGCAGATACACGCAGCACTCCGTAGCGCACCGCAGAAAGCTGAATGAGGCTGTCCGACGTAACAACGCGGACGTTGTCATTTTTACCTATATCGCTTATAAGCTTTTCTATGTAATTATCACCAAGCTCCCGCTCCTTGGTAAACACAACGCGGATGTTATTGTAATTAAACTTTTTGCCCATATTGCCCTGCACCTTGTAGGCATCAAAAACAACTATGGTTTCGCACTTTTTAAAGGCGGTATAATTACACATTATATCAAGCAGCTTATCCCTAGCGCTTTCAAGATTATCCTTGGCAAGCCTACTGAGCTCGTCCCACGCAAAGATGACGTTATAGCCATCCACTATTACGTACTGTTTACGGACAACAGGGTTATATTCTGAGCTTACAGGTCTTGCAGGAGTTTTATGGTGACTGTATCGGTAATATGGATGCTTATCCACACCAAATTCCCTGTCCATAATCGCCTGCAGCTCTTTATCATCTATATGGAAATTGCGTTTATTGAGTGTAACCTCATAGGGCGTTTTTTCCTGCTCAAGGCAAGAGTCAATGTGCATATATTCACTTACCTGATTCCACTTTACGTTAAAGCCCGCACCGTGGGCACAGAAAACAGAATCGGGTGTGTTTTCCAAATCACTTTCAGGGGAATATTTATACTCTGCAATAACCTCGTCGGGATTATGACAAGCCTCGTAGCCACAGACCTGACAAAACAGCCTGCCTCTGCCCCCTGTATATGCCGCTACCTCGGATGCATAGCCGTTAAAGGTTGTAACAGGCACCTTGCCCTCAATAACAGAGACTCCGTTATTATCGCGAGGTGGCTCAAATGAGCCGCTTTTCATTCGGATATCGCTGATTGCTCTGCCGATGCACTCTGTGGGAACCTCAAGCCTGAAGCTGTAAAAAGGCTCAAGAAGAACAGATTTCGCCTGCATAAGACCCTGTCGCACGGCGCGGTAGGTTGACTGTCTGAAATCGCCGCCCTCAGTATGCTTCAAATGGGCTCTGCCTGCAGCAAGGGTTATTTTCATATCCGTTATTGGTGAGCCTGTCAGCACTCCAAGGTGAGTTTTTTCAGCCAAATGAATGAGTATCAGATTCTGCCAGTTGCGATCAAGCGCATCAAAGCTGCATTTGCTGTCAAGCTGAAGACCGCTACCACGTGGCAACGGCTCTAATATCAGATGTACCTCGGCATAGTGTCGAAGGGGCTCATAGTGACCCACGCCCTCAACCTTATCCTCAATAGTTTCCTTATAAACAACCTTGCCCGAATCTATTTCAACGTCAATATCAAAGCGCTCTGCAATAATACTTTTGAGTATTTCCGTCTGAATATCTCCCATAAGGGAAACGTGAATTTCCTGCAGGAAATTATCCCACGAAACATGAAGCTGTGGGTCTTCCTCCTCAAGCTGACGGATTTTCGGCAAAAAAACCTGTGCATCGCAGCCCTTGGGAAGAATAATCCTGTAATCCATTACAGGCTCAAGATAGCTTTCAGCAAAGGACAGCTCTGCACCAAGTCCATCACCGCACTTTACGGATGAAAGTCCTGTAACAACACAAACTCCGCCTGACTCAAGCTCATCGGTAGTGATAAACTTATCACCCGAATAAAGCCTTATATTATTAACCTTCTCCGCCTTGCCGTCATATTCAACAACGTCCTTGACGCGGAGTGTACCGCCTGTAAGCTTAAGGTGTGCAAGCCTTTCACCCTTGGGGTCGTGACTAATTTTAAACACCTTGGCGGCAAATTCATCAGGATAAACCTTGGGAACTATGTACCTTTTCAGACCATCGGTAAACTCATCAATCCCCTCAAGCTTTAGGCCTGAGCCGAAAAAGCAGGGACAAACCCTACCGTTGGCAATGAGAACAGATATTGTTTCCTCGGTTAACGCCCCCTC
>JAGBTL010000065.1 GCA_017631355.1 Clostridia bacterium | reverse complement strand
TTCATATGATTGACCTTGCAGTATGGCTCATGGGCAACCCCACTCCCGTTGCAGTTAGCGCAAATACATATACAAAATTTGCTGACAACGACACAAGCGACTCTGTAAACTCAAAGTTTGGCGATGCGAACGCAGAGGGCACCTTTGACGTTGAGGACCTTGCAATGGGTATGATCCGCTTTGATAACGGTGCCGTTCTTCAGATTGAGTTCAGCTGGGCATCAAATATCAAGGAAGAAAACCGCTTTGTTGAGCTTCGCGGTACAAAGGCAGGCCTTAAGTGGAAGGAAAACGAGGTTGAGTTCTTCACCGAGGATAACGGTCAGCTCCTTGACATTATTCCTAAGGGCAAGATGGATACAAACGGCCACAAGAAAAACATTCAGAACTTCATTGACGTGCTCACCGAGGGTGCAGAGCCTGTATTCAAGCCTTCGCAGGGCGTTGATATGATAAAAATCCTTTGCGCTATCTACGAATCTGCAAAGCAGGGCAAGGAAGTTATCCTTTAATTTTTAAAAAGCATCAGCCCCGATAGCAAGCCGTTATCGGGGTTTATTTATTATACGTTATATAAACACCTTGAATATCGTACTGACCAATGATAAAATACACCTATAAGGAGTGATTTTTATGTGGCGATTTGTCAGAGTTCTCATTTCAGGCTTTATTGCCGTTGAGTCCCTTCTGGGCAACCTTGCAAACAGCGTTGCCGTAAAGGGCACCGAAATGCCTGAGGTTATCACAGGCGAATATACACAATACGTTGACCCATTTATCGGCACAGGTGGTGTGCCGTGGACCTGCGGTATGCTCAGCCCTGCAGCCTGTGCACCCTTTGGCGCAGTAAGGCTTGGGGCAGACACCTCCTTTGTTGGCGGTGCTTTTGTTATGAAAACAAACACCTCAGGCTATTACTATGAGCACGGCCACATAAGGGGCTTCAGCCATTCACGTCTTTCAGGCACGGGTGCGACGGATTACGGCATTTTCAGGGTTACTCCTGTCATTGGCAATAAAGAGGCAGGGGCAATTCCCTTTTCCCACAAAAACGAGGTGGCATCTGCAGGCTACTATGCAGTTTACCTTAAATCCTTAGGTTGTCTTGCAGAAATGACCGCAGATCAGCACACAGGCGTACACCGCTACACCTTTAACCACTCGGAGGATGCCCGACTTTCACTCGACGTTACAAGTGCCGCAGGTGACAACGGCTGCACCAACGGCTTTGCATCATTTGATGAGGAAACAGGCCTGCTTACAGGCGGAGCTGTCCTCAGAGCAGTTTTTTCAGAGAGATATGACGGTCTGCCTGTATACTTTGCAGCAAAGGCTGACAAAAAAATTAAGAGCTGCACTATTACAGGTGACGAATCAAATCTTGTTGCCGACCTCAACTTCGGCTCTCTTCAGAATGAAAGCGTTGAATTAAAGGTTGCCATAAGCTTTGTCAGCGTTGAAAACGCAAAGCTTAACCTTGAGGAGGAAACAAAGGGTCTTGATTTTGATGGTGTTCACAAAAAAACTCTTGCAGATTGGGAAAAGCACCTTTCCTCTATTAAAATCCAGAGCACCGACGAGGACATTAAAAAGAATTTTTACACCGCACTTTATCACACAATGATAATGCCCACAAACTACACCGACCTTAACGGTGAATATCTGGGCTTTGACAAAAAAACACGCACCGCAGAGGGTTACACCTACCGCAGCGATATGTCATTGTGGGACACCTGCCGCAACACTCACGCTTTGTATATGCTCATTGAGCCCCAGATTCAGAAGGACTGCCTTAACAGCCTTGTGGATATGGCGCAGACAGGCGGCTCACTTCCCCGCTGGCCTATGGGCGCAGGCTATGCAGGCTCAATGTTCGGTGACCCTGCAAACGTTCTGATTACAGAAAGCTATCTGAAGAATTACAGGGATTTTGACGTGCAGACTGCCTATGAATATATGAAAAAATCCTCTGACAGCCGCATGGAGCGTGCAGGCAGAGAATATGCAGATGCATACAACGAATACGGCTACGTGCCAAATGACCTTGAGGGTGTTGACGATACAGTCAGCCATACACTTGAATATGCTTGGGAGGATGGGGCACTTTCAACACTTGCGGCAGCTCTGGGCAAGACAGAGGACGCGGAAAAATATGCTGCAAAAGCAATGAACTATAAAAATCTGTTTGACCCCGAAACAAAATATTTCAGGGCAAAAAATGCAGACGGCAGCTTTGACAGCAACTTCAACACCAAGCTCCATTCATATTTTGGACTTGGCTTCCTTGACAAATACGTTGGCTGCTACTGCGAGGGCAGCGCAAACCATTGGCGATACAGCGCAATGCATGACATTGACGGAATGATAGAGCTTTTCGGCTCGGAGGAATATTTCGTATCGGAGCTTGAAAGCTTTATGGAGGATGCCGCACCAAAGCGTGCATACTGGAACCCCGGCGCAGGCTATTGGATAGGAAACCAGCACGACATACACACACCCTACCTTTTTGCAAATGCAGGCAGGCAGGACCTTACACAGAAGTGGGTGCGCTGGACTCTCAAAAACCGATTCAGCACCGACATAAACGGACTTGACGGCAACGATGACGGCGGCACAATCAGTGCATGGTACGTTTTCTCGGCAATGGGCTTCTACCCACTTGCAGGCACCGACCAATATTGGCTTGGCTCACCCAACCTTGACAGCGCCCAAATCACCCTGCCCAACGGCAAGGAGCTTAAGATTTCTGCCATAAATCAGAGTGACGAAAACGTTTACGTTGAAAAAATCACCCTCAACGGCAAGGAGTTGAAGGACGTTTACGTAACCCACGCCCAGCTTATGAACGGCGGCGAGCTTGTGTTCACTATGAGCAACGAGGCGAAGTAAGGGGCAGACAGGCCGAAACAGTCGCTTACTCTTTAAATAAAATCTAAAACGTGGTCTGTATCCCTGCAAAAGAAACAGACCACGTTATGCTTTTTCTCACCATATATACACTTACACTCCCGTTAAACCAACAGCACAAATACGCCCATTTTTCCCGAAGAAAAAATAATAAAAATTTTTTCAAAAAAAGTGTTGACAAAACCGAAACTCGGTGGTATAGTATATGAGCACTCGCGAGAGTGGCGGAATCGGCAGACGCGCACGTTTGAGGGGCGTGTGGTAATCCCGTACGGGTTCAAGTCCCGTCTCTCGCACCAAAAATGAGTTCACACATCAGTGTGGACTCATTTTTTTGTTGTCAGAAAATAGGTAGGGACTTGAATCCCCTCGCCGAAGGCGAACACAATCGGGTGTTCGCAAGTGAAACGCAGCGAATGATGGGCAGAGCCCATCAAGTCCCGTCTCTCGCACCAAAAAAGACATCCAATCGGATGTCTTTTTTATTTTGTGTTCACAAGAACACAACTTCATTTTGCGAACTCAAAAATGAAGTTATGCTCCGCATAAATGAAGTGTTACACAATGAAGTGCTGCGCAACAAAATTGCCTACGGCAAACGGAATTGAACTTTTATAGATATTATGCTATACTGATAAAAAATATTGGCGGTGATACAATGGCTTTTAATTTATTTAAAAAGCAACCAAAAGTTGGTGGCGAAATTAAATATTACAATTTAACAGAATGGTGGCTAAATGAATTATCTCAAGAAGAACGCGATATAATTCGCAACTCATATAAGCCTTTAATGTCAACCAAGTTAATTGATGAGGGCGACATTTCATATTCTTCTGCATCAGTTGTTTCATTTTTAGGAACGTTGTCTAGTTGGTTTAAAGACAAAGAACATTTTCCTATTGGAAAGAAGATATATCTCAAAGGCGAAAAGTACTTAACAAACGATACGAATATTTTAGATAAACATTTCTTTTACTTAAACGGAATTAGATTGTTCTACGCCAACCGAAACAACGATCCTATGGCTCTTGATAAAGCTGTGCTTTGCTGCCAAAACCAAATTGCTATATCTAACGAAGCAAAAAGAGAATTTCTAAAAGAATATAATGAAGATTCTTTACCTAGTCACACAGGTTATAAACAGTTAGCAATAATTTATGAAAAAGAAAAACATTTCGCTGATGCTTTAAAATTAACCGAGCAAGCTCTGGCAGAAGGGTGGAATACTGATGACTGTATTTCACGCATAGAAAAACTAAAAAAGAAGATTTAATCTATGTTTTTTGAATGACACCGACTACTATTTTTGAGTAGTCGGTTAATTTTTTTCAACTGGGTTGACTTTTTAAATTTATATGCTATAATTGTATCGAACAAATGTTCGGTACGGGT
>JAGBTL010000064.1 GCA_017631355.1 Clostridia bacterium | reverse complement strand
TTTGGTCTTATGCGCCTGCCCAAGCTTAAGGACGATGAGGACACCATTGACCGCGAGGAGGCATTCAGACTTATTGACCTTGCAATGAAGTCAGGCGTTAACTACTACGACACCGCATACTTCTATCACGGCGGTGATTCAGAGGCTTTCGCAAGAGAGGCGCTCAGCCGTTATCCGCGTGAATCCTTCTGCCTTGCAACAAAGCTGCCCGGCTCATATATGCGCGACGAAAACAAGCACACCGACGAAATCTTCAACGGACAGCTTGAAAAATGCGGTGTGGATTACTTTGACTTTTACCTTCTGCACGCTGTAAACAGAGATATTATGAAAACCTTTGAGGCAGACAAGTCCTATGAATACCTGACCGAGCAGAAAAAGGCAGGCAAAATCAAATATCTCGGCTTTTCATACCATGGCGACCTTGAGTTTTTTGAGGAGCTTGTGGACAAGTATGAATGGGATTTTGTGCAGCTTCAGATAAACTACTATGATTGGGAAGCACAGAACGCCAAGGCATTCTACAAAATTCTTGATGACAGAAGCATTCCTTGTATCGTTATGGAGCCGGTGCGCGGTGGCTCATTGCACACGCTCAATGACGAGGCACGAGCTGTGTTTGATGAATTAGGTGATGCATCATACGCATCATACGCTTTGCGCTACGTAGCACAGCTGCCAAACGTACTTACAACACTCAGCGGTATGTCAACCTACGAGCAGGTTGCAGATAACCTTGAAACCTTCAAGGAGTGCAAGCCCCTCTCTGACGATGAAGCAAAGGCAGTTGAAAAAGCAAACGTACTGTTCAGAAAGAATTTTGCAGTACCCTGCACAGACTGCAAATATTGCGTTGAGCATTGTCCTGCAAACGTTGACATTCCCCTTAACTTTAAGGCATACAACGAATACAACAAAACTCGCGACAAATCAGATTTCAACAAGGAATATTCACTTGTACCTGATAACAGAAGAGCTACACTCTGCATTGAATGCGGTGCTTGCAAATCGCATTGTCCTCAGCAGATTGATATTCCGCGCAGCCTGAAAAGGGTTAAGGAGCTTGCAGAATAATGAAAAAAGCATTACCGAAAATTCTTTGCCTGACATTGGCGCTTTGCCTGTTAACCGCTGTGCTTACAGGCTGTGGCTCCACCTCCGAAGCCGCCGTTACCGACGTTATAAGCGCCGCTGAACAGGTTTATGTTAACGGCACACTTACAAACACGGTTGAGGCTCGTTTGGGTGCTTTTCAGGGCAAGCAGGGAGCTTATATTGAATTCCGCTTTCCCACACCACAAGCCTTTAATACCATTTTCATAAACGAAAAAACGGCTACGGTACGTCAATACAACGTGTATGCAGAAATTGACGGCAAGTACACTCTTGTGCACACAGGCAAAAATATTTTTCAGGAAAACATTGTTATAGAGCCGGTAACTGCTACCGCCTTCAAGCTGGAAATAGTCAACACCGCAATTGGTGACGACAACTTTGTTATACAGGGCATAAGTGCCTATTATATATCTCAAAACACACCCGAGGAGTAATACTATGAGCATCAGATTCATTGAACAGACGAAAACATTCAAACTGGATTCAAAAACGTCAACATATATGTTCGGCATTTTTGAGGGCAACTATCTTGTACACTATTACTATGGTGCACCAATCCCTGACGAGGACGTTACAGAGCTTCGCTTCAGACCGAATTTTGCATCGTTCTGCCCCGATAGTCCTACTGCTATGGTACAGAATTTTTCACCCGACGTTACACCACTTGAATATTCCACCTTCGGCACAGGTGACTTCCGTCTTTCAGCATTTGCAGTTGAAAACTCTGACGGCAACAAGGTGACCGATTTAAGATACGTCAGCCACAAAATATACAAGGGCAAGGAGCCTATCCCCGGTATGCCCTCACTCTACCTCAACAATGAGGACGAGGCAGACACACTTGAAATTGTAACAGAGGACAAGGCTACAGGCGTAAGGGCCACACTTATTTACACAGTATTCAACGATTATGGCGCAATCACACGCCGTGTTAAGGTTGAAAACCCAACAGACAAGCCCTTCTACATAGACACAATTCACTCTGCCTGCGTTGATTTCCCCGGCAAGGATTACGAAATGCTTGACCTTTACGGCAGATGGGTTAAGGAGCGTGCCCTTGAAAGATACCCCTTGCACAGAGGCATTCAGTCCATCAAGAGCAAGCGTGGCTCTTCAAGCCATAACCACAATCCCTTTACCGCTATTATCAGCAAGGGCACAACCGAGGATTACGGTGATTGCTACGGCTTTAACCTTGTTTACAGCAGTAACTTCTCAATTGACGTAGAGGTTGATGCCTTTGCCTCAACACGCCTTGTAATGGGTATTAACCCCGACGGCTTCAAGTGGTACCTTGAGCCCGGTGAGGAATTCTACTCACCCGAGGCTGTTATGGTTTACACAAATCAGGGTCTTGGTGAAATGAGCCGTATCTTCCACAGGCTTTACGGCAACAACCTTATCCGTGGACAGTGGAAAAAGGCAAAGCGACCCCTTCTTATCAACAACTGGGAAGGCACAGGCATGGACTTTGACCACGACAAGCTTGTTTCATTTGCTCACCACGCTAAGGATATCGGACTTGAAATGCTTGTTATGGACGACGGCTGGTTTGGTAAGCGTGACGATGATAAATCATCACTTGGTGACTGGAAGGTTGCCGAATACAAGCTTCAGAAGGGTCTTTCAGGACTTATCAAGGAAGTAAACAACTGCGGTCTTAAGTTCGGTATCTGGTTTGAGCCTGAAATGATTTCACCCGATTCTGACATATACCGCGAGCACCCCGATTGGTGCCTGCACACAGAGGGTCGCGACAAATCAATTGCACGTACACAGTATGTAATCGACTACTCTCGCAAAGAGGTTCGTGAGCATATTTACGGAATGATGCACGACATCCTCTCAAGCAACAACATTGATTATGTAAAATGGGACTTCAACAGAAACCTTACAGAGGTTTCATGTGCGCAGCTTCCCAAGGAGCGTCAGGGCGAGGTATTCCACCGCTTTGTTCTTGGCACTTATGAGAGTATGGACAGACTCACAAAGGACTTCCCACACATTCTCCTTGAAAACTGCTCAGGCGGTGGCGGACGCTTTGACCCCGGTATGCTCTACTACTCACCCCAGATCTGGACAAGTGACAATACCGACCCAATTGAAAGACTTACAATTCAGTTCGGCACATCATTGTGCTACCCCACGTCAACAATGGGCGCTCACGTTTCAGCAAGCAGACGCGCAGGCTACGAAACAAAGATGAACGTTGCGCTTTGGGGCTCATTCGGTTACGAGCTTGACCCCGACAAGCTTACTGCAGAGGAAAAGGCTGAAATCACAGCACAGATTGCCCTTTACCACAAGTATTACGACGTTATCCACTATGGTGACCTTTACAGACTTATCACACCCTTTGAAGATGCATTCAGAGTTGCATGGGAGCACGTTAGCGAGGACAAAAACGAGGCACTCGTTACAGTTGTTCAGATGCGCCACCCCTACGACGAATTCTTTATGCTCAAGCTTAAGGGTCTTGACCCTGAAAAGGTTTACGTGGAGCAGGAAAGCGGCAAAAAATATAGCGGTGCTTACCTTATGAACGCAGGTCTTAACCTTACCTACAAGCCTAATGGTGACGGTGCTTCGTTTAGGATTCATTTAATTGCGGAATAACCTTTAAATGCAAAATGCAGAATGCAGAATTAAAGGAACGCTACGCGTTGATTATATTGCTGTCGCGTACGAACAGCCTATCGTAGTGAATATATCTACAAGTATAAAAACCACAAAAACAGCAGCCTCCCCTAAAGAAGGCTGCTGTTTTCTGTTCAGGTCTTATTGATTTTCTAAAATAAACTTACCATCAATTAATTGTTTATCAAAGTCATTTTCTGTTGCCACAAATAAATCCATATGGTCAGTGGGGATAACGGCAATGTTCAAATCTGTGTTCACAAAAATCGGAAAAGCGCAATATCTGACGGCGTTTTTAAAAACTTCTTCTAACACACTTTTTTCATCAGTCAGCATTGCTCCATTGGGTGCATCGATTTTGATTGAATCATAGTACGTTGATTTTTCCCAACCTGTATCATAAGAAAAAATATATATTCCCTTTGTTTTTTCGGGTTGCAGAATTGTTAAGAATTGATTGAACAAGGCTTTTTCGCATTCGTTGAATTTTTCTTCTTCGCAGTAAGTCATTTCAACACCATATCGTGCTACTTCCCTATCATCTTTAAACTTAACTACATAACACGCTGAATTAAAGGAGCAATCCTCTAACTTAATGTGTTTACATACATCAGAAAAATGTATTCGTGGATATGATGTCATAAAAACCACTCTTTTCTAATAATCTACCATCGCTCTATCTGACAGAAGACAGACAACAAACGGAACTACCCACCACCCCGACTACACTTCGTTCCGTCGCGGTC
>JAGBTL010000063.1 GCA_017631355.1 Clostridia bacterium | reverse complement strand
TATGTTGCGATCATTAACGTTGGCCTTGCAGTGTTTAATCTGCTTCCCATACCACCGCTCGACGGTTCAAGGGTTGCAACACTTATCATTCCCGATAAGTACTATTTTAAAATTATGCAGTATGAAAGATATATAACCATTGTAGTTTTTATTTTATTGTTTACAGGTATTCTTTCAGAGCCGCGTAGTCTTTTATCAGATCTTGTGATTTCAGGTTTGAATTTTGTTGCAGCACTTCCGTTTGTGCTGATTTTTGGGTGAATTATGGAACAAATTTCTTATAAGCTTGAGGTTTTTGAGGGTCCTATGGACTTGCTTTTACACCTCATTACAAAGCATAAAATTGATATATATGATATTCCCATTCTTGAGCTCGTGGAGCAGTATGTTTCCTACGTTCGCGAGATGCAAGAGGAGAATATGGACGTTGCAAGTGAATTTCTTGAAATGGCTGCACGTCTTGTGTACATAAAAACAGTATCTCTTTTGCCTGTTTATGATGAGGCAGAAGAGCTGAAAAATGAACTTCGTGATGAGCTCCTTGAATATCGTGACTGTAAAATACTTGCAGGTAAATTATCCGAGATGACAGATGGCTTTAACTACTCTGTTCGTGAATTTCCTGAAAACGTCAGTCCTGATATGTCATATAAAAGACTTCACGAGCCGTCGGAGCTTCTTAGCGCATATTCACTTGCTGCAGGTAAAAAGCTTCGTCGCTTACCTCCATCAATTGACACCTTCAAGGCTATCGTTACAAAGAAAATCGTTTCGGTTGGCTCTAAAATTGAATCAATTGTTTCGTCACTTAAGCGTAAGCGTAAAACAAGGCTTTTTGATATTTATCGTCAGGCACAGTCAAGGTCAGACCTTATTGCTGCATTTCTTGCGGTGCTTGAGCTTGCAAAGAATAAGACGATTTATGTTTCAGGTGACGGTGAGGATATTCAGATAGAACTTTTGGAAGGAAATGAAAACTCTTGATTAACAGTAAGCAGGTGGCTACTGTTGAGGCTGTTCTTTTTGCCGCAGCAGAGCCTATTGAATATAACAAGTTAGCAACGGTTCTTGGTATGGACGATGAGCAGATTCTTCTTTGCCTTGATGCCTTGCAGAATAAATATGATGCAGAGGATAGCGGTATCTGTCTTTTGAAGCTTGATACCAAGTATCAGATATGCAGTAAAAAAGAATACGTTGATGCTGTTCGCGACGTGCTTGACCTTAAACGAAATGCACCGCTTTCACAGGCAGCCTTTGAGGTTCTTGCAATTGTTGCGTACAATCAGCCCATTACAAAGCCTTACATAGAGCAGATTCGTGGCGTTGATTGTTCGGGTGTTGTTAACACACTTTGTCAGCGTGGTCTTGTTGAAGAAAAGGGTAGGCTTGATGTTCCGGGCAGACCTGTTCTTTACGGAACCACCGCAGATTTCCTGCGATGCTTTTCCCTTAATAGTCTTGATGATTTACCTGAGCTTCCGCAGACAGATAAGGATATTCTTATGTCTGACGTTGACAACGGTCAGTTGTCCTTGTTTGATGGTGATAGTGATTCATCTGACGACGAAATCACAAAAGAAAATTAACACCAAGGGGTGATATAATGCCTTTCTTGTACGCTATTTTAGGCATAATATTATTTTTTGTCATCCTGTTTTCAATCCGTGTTCACGTTATTGTTGATTATGGTGAGCACACTAAGGTGTGGATTAAATATCTTTTTTTGAAAATTCCTGTTGTGGATTCTACCAAGCCTAAAAAAGAGAAGCCTAAAAAGGAAAAAACTAAAAAAGAAGAGCCTCTGGAGGAGGCTCCACCCGAAGAAAGCAAAGAGGACAAGCCTGCGACAAAGCAGCAGGGTAATGGCTTATTAAAACAACTTTATATTGATCAGGGCTATGATGGTTTGGTTAAAATGCTTCGTGCCGTAGGCAAATCATTGGGCGGCTTTTTTGGCAAGCTCTATAAACCCATTGTGTTTAACGAGCTGTATTTAACCTTGGTTACGGCAGGTAGTGATGCGGCAACAACTGCAATTAAGCATGGCAGACTTTGTGCATGGGTTTATCCTATTCTTGGTAAGCTTGTTTCTACCTCTAAGGTGAAAAAATACGATTTTGACATCAGTCCCGACTTTCTCGCAGTAAAGAATAAGGCTGAGCTTTACGTTGATATGTATTTTACTCCGATACATATTACAAACGCTGCCGTCGTGCTTGCTTTACAGCTTGCATTTAAGGTTTTGTTTAAGATTCTTTTTGCAAAGAGCAAAAGTGACAAAACAAAAGTTGTTGTTAATTCTGCATCAGATGATAATAAGTCTGCTGCAGTTGAAGATACAAATAATATTACAAATATAAATAAGGATGGTGCTTCCAAATGAAGGAAAAATCAGCAAACGGAATTCTTTCCACAACAATTGAAAAGGTAAGAGATCTCGTTAATGTCAGCACAATTATTGGTGATCCCATTAACCTTCCTGATGGTCTTACAATTATCCCTGTTTCAAAGGTTACATACGGCTTTGCTTCAGGTGGTTCAGACTTCCCCTCAAAGAACAACGTTGAGCTTTTTGGCGGTGCAGGCGGCGCAGGTGTTACAATCAACCCTGTTGCATTCCTCGTAGTTAAGGATGGCGACGTAACAATCAAGCACATTGTTTCTGATGATAATGCTGTTGAAAGAGCAGTTAGTCTTGTTCCCGAGATGTTTGACAAAATCACTTCTCTTAAAAAGAACAAGAGCGCAGACGAGGCTGCTGAATAATTACAATAATTTTTAATTAACCACCTGCATAATAATGGTTGAAAGCAGGTGGTTAGTTTGCTGAATAGGTTATTGTGCGTGCTTGTAGCTGTTGTGGTATTTTTACCCTGTATGGGTATCGGCTCTTTAGGAGTTGAATTGAGTGTTTCTGCAGAATCTGCTATCGTTATGATTGCTGAAACACAACAGGTTGTTTACGAAAAAAACGCCTATGAAAAGCGCGGTATTGCAAGCACAACCAAAATAATGTCATCAATCATTGCTATCGAGAGTGGTAAATTGCATTATACAACAACCGTTAAGGCGGAGGATGTTTCTGTTGAAGGTACTTCGTCAGGTCTTAAGGCGGGTGATAGAGTTTCACTTTTATCTCTCGTTAAGGGTATGCTTTTATCAAGCGGCAACGACGCAGCAAACGTAACCGCTACAATGCTCGCAGGTGATAAGCAGGGCTTTGCCGAGCTTATGAACAATAAGGCAAGGGTTATCGGTATGAAATCCACTAATTTTGTTAATCCATCAGGGTTGACGGAGGATTCTCATTATTCTACTGCTTATGATATGGCTCTTCTCGGGTCTTATGCTGTGAAAAACTCTGTTTTTACATCTATTTGTTCAATGCAAAAATGCGAAATTTCCTATGGTGAACGTGGTACTGCCACCTTGTGTAATCATAATAAATTTCTCAATATGCTTGATGGTGCGATAGGTATAAAAACCGGCTTCACAAAAGCATCCGGCAGGTGTCTTGTTACAGCTGTAAGGCGTGATGGTGTCACGCTGGTTTGTGTTACTCTGAATGCTCCCGATGATTGGTCTGACCATAAAAAATTATTGGAAAACTCGTTTGATAAAATTCAGCTTTTAAAAGTGGATTTATCTCTTCCACTTCTCATCGTTGTCGGAAGTAATAAGGATATTATTTCTACTACAATTCCCCGGGAAATAATTGTACCCTACGTTGGTGAAAAGCCTGATGTTGATGTAGTTATTTTTGCTCCTCATTTTTTGTATTCAGGGGTAAATAAGGGGGATGTTGTGGGTAGTTTGCGCCTTTATGTTAATGGTGTTGAGTTTGCCTCTGATGCTTTGTTATCAAATGAATCAGCAGTTGTACATAACGAACCCGAAAACAAAGGCTTTATTGAAGAATTTAAAGAAATTTTAAGAAAAGGACTGTCGTAGAGACAGACGTGAATTATGGCACAGGAAAGATTACAAAAATATTTATCAGAATGCTCGGTTGCTTCACGCCGCAAGGCAGAGGAGCTTATTAAGCAGGGCAAGGTAAAGGTCAATGGTAAAATAGCACAGCTTGGTGATAAGGTTGACCCCAAAAAGGATTCTGTAACAGTTAGTGGTAAAAAGGTTGTTGCAGTAAAGCAGAAGTATTACATTATGCTTAACAAGCCTCGTGGATACGTTACAACAATGAGTGATGAGCTTGGCAGAAAATGCGTTGCAGAGCTCGTTCAGGATGTTGGTGCAACCGTTTATCCCGTTGGTAGATTGGACCGTGATTCTGAAGGACTCCTCCTTCTTACCAATGATGGTGAATTTGCTAATGCGGTTATGCATCCCAGAAAACACGTTCCTAAAACATATCGTGTAACAGTTCGCTCCAACATTAATGATGCGCAGATTCAGAAGCTTGAATCAGGTATTGATATTGATGGTGACGGCAGAGATACACTCCCTGCAACGGTTCGTGTTCTTGAAAAGGGTGCAGCAAGAAGTGTTCTTGAAATCACTATTTTTGAAGGCAGAAACAGACAGATCAGAAAGATGTGCGAGCAGGTTAGTCTTGACGTTATCAGACTTAAAAGAAATGCCGTTGGATCAGTTAAATTGGGTATGCTTAAGGTTGGTAAATGGCGTGAGCTTACCGAGGATGAAGTACACCGTCTTCAGTCTCAATAAAAATTGACAATTTTATTCTTATTTAGTATAATATTAGGACAATAATTTATAGAGGTCGTATATATGGTTAGAAGTATGACAGGCTTCGGCAGAGCACAAGCTTCTGTTGAGGGCTATAATATAACAGTTGAAATCCGTAGCGTGAATCACCGCTATTTTGAGCTCTATACCAAGATTCCTCGTACCTATTCCTTCCTTGAAGAAAAGGTAAAGGCTCTCCTTCAGACTGAAATTGCTCGTGGTAAGGTTGAATGCTCCGTTCAGATTGAAGCAACTGCCGATGAAAGCGTTGTTGTTTCTATGAATGAGCCCCTTGCTAAGGGTTATGTTGACGCTGTTGAGCAGATTTCAAAAACTTTTGGTATTGCAAATGATTTGACAGCTATGTCAGTTGCTCGGTTTTCAGACGTTCTTTCAATTTCAAAGGCTCCTGTTGATGAGGAATTGCTTTGGTCAAAGGTTAGTCCCGTTGTTTCAGATGCTCTTAAGGGCTTTGTTGATATGCGCTTGGCAGAGGGTGTTAAGCTTTCGCAGGACGTTCTTTCAAGGGCTGATATCATCCTTGATAACGTTTCATATATTGAAGAGCGTTCGCCTGAAACAGTAAAAGCATATTCTGAAAAGCTGCTTGAAAGAATGAAAGCCGTCCTTGGTGATACTCAGGTTGATGAAGCGCGAATTCTCACAGAAGCAGCTATATATGCTGATAAGGTTGCGGTTGCTGAAGAAACCGTAAGGCTCAGAAGCCATATTGAGCAGCTCCATTCAATGCTTGAATCAACAGAGGCTGTTGGCAGAAAGCTTGATTTCCTTGTACAGGAAATTAACCGTGAGGCAAATACAATCGGCTCAAAAGCACAGGATGTTGACATTGCTCGTCGTGTTATTGACATCAAGGCCGAGGTTGAAAAAATCAGAGAACAGATTCAGAATATTGAGTAAGATATGAAACTTGTAAATATAGGCTTCGGCAACCTTATAAATGCCGACCGTGTTATTGCTGTTATCAGTCCCGATTCCGCTCCTGCAAAGCGTATGATTCAGGAGTGCAAGGAAAGAGCGCAGCTTATAGATGCTACACACGGTAGAAAAACAAAGGGTGTTATTATAACGGATAGTGACAACGTTGTTCTTTCGTTTCTTAGCGCAGAACAGCTGTTGACAAGGTTTAATGATGTGAAGGGTGGTCGTGATTTTGGCTTTGAAGACTAAGGGCTTGCTTGTTGTTTTTTCAGGTCCATCGGGCTCTGGTAAGGATACTGTTCTTGCCGAACTTAAAAAACGACCCGTTAACATTAAACAGTCAATTTCAATGACAACTCGTCCAATGCGCGATGGCGAGGTTGACGGTGTTGATTATTATTTTACAGACGTTCAGAGCTTTGAAAAGCTTATAGAAGAGGATTATTTCCTTGAATACGTGAAATACGGCGAAAACTATTATGGTACTCCCAAAAAGAAAATTATGGAGCTTATGGACGAGGGTGTTAACGTTGTCCTTAAAATAGAGGTTGAGGGCGGCGGAAACGTTCGCAAGGTTTTCCCTGAGGCTGTATCTATATTCATTGTTCCACCTTCAATTGAGGCGCTTAAGAGCCGTCTTATGGGCAGAGGAACCGAATCCGAGGAAACCTTCAGACAGCGCATTGAAATAGCTCAGACTGAGCTTAAGCGAGCCGCTGAATATGATTACGTTGTTATTAACGACGATCTTCTTGTTTGCGCTGATGACGTTTGTGATATCATTAAAGCGGAAGCTCACCGTTATAAAAATATGAAGTGTCTTGTTGACACAATGATTTAAATTTGTACATAAACCGTAAGGAAGAATAAATTATGCTTAATCAGGATCTCAGTAAAGTACTTGCAGGCCACATCAGCCGCTACTCCCTTGTAACTGCAACTGCAAAGCTCGCACGTTCAATTTCCGACAAGAACCTTGAGGATAACGTTATTTCAACAGAAAAGCCCGTTAGCCTTGCTCTTAATGAGCTTCTTGCGGATAATTACAAAATCGTTGAGCCGGACGAAATCGCAAATATCTGATTATGTCTGAATCTGCTTACTTTGCAACAGTAGCCGTTGAGGGTTTGGTGTATCATTTTGATGCACCATACTCATACAAGGTGCCGTTTGAGCTTGAGCCTGCAGCAATGCCTGGCTGTCGCGTTATGGTGCCTTTTGGTAACGGCAATCGTAAAAAACAAGGACTTATACTGTCCGTGAAGCCTCTTTTTGAGGCAGATAACAGCGTGAAGCTTAAATCAATCCACTCCGTGATTGATGATGAGCCTTTGTTTACTGAGGAAATGCTTTCGCTTGTTGCCTGGCTCAAAGAGAATACCTTTTGTACGCTTTTTGAGGCTGCAAAATCAATGCTTCCTGCCGGTATAGGTCTTAATTATGTTGTAACGTATATGGCAGAGAAGCTTGATGAAGAAGAATATAACAAGCTTTCATTTGATGAAAAACGTGTTTTTGATTACCTTAAGAATGGTTGTAAATTTGTTAAACAGGAAAAAATCCTTTCTGATTTAGCTATACCTGCAGAATCCAAAATCCTTGAAAAGCTTGTTAAGAAGAGCGTTCTTATTACCAACGTTGATACTAAACGTAAAACAGGGGATTTAACCGTAAAAAATGTAAGGCTTGCAATGTCTGAGGCTGATGCCGAGGATTTGCTTTCAACACTTACACCAAAACAAAAATCGGTTGTTCATCTGCTTATTGATATTGGCGGTGCTTCTGTTAAAGAGGTTTGCTATTTTACAGGTGTAACACAGGCTGTTATATCAACTCTTAACAAAAAAGGTATAGTAGAGCTTTTTGATAGTGAAATTTATCGTAAGCCAAGATATGATACTACCGCAAAAAGTAAAGCTTCACCCGAATTAACTGATAGTCAGCAAAAGGCTTATAACGAGCTTTTGGGCAAGTACAATAGCAACGAGGGTGCTGCTTATCTGCTTTATGGTGTTACAGGTAGCGGTAAAACTCAGGTGTTTTTAAAGCTTATTGAAGACGTGGTCAATGATGGTAAGGGTGTTATCGTTATGGTACCTGAAATTGCCCTTACACCTCAGACACTTGGTATATTCTATTCTCACTTTGGTGATAGTGTTGCTGTTTTTCATAGTGCGCTTTCCGCAGGTGAGCGAATAGATGAATGGAAAAGGGTTAAGCGTGGTGATGCCAAAATTGCAATCGGCACACGCTCCGCTGTTTTTGCTCCATTTTCAAATTTAGGTCTTATTGTAATTGATGAGGAGCAGGAGCATACATATAAGTCGGAAATGTCACCACGATATCACGCTCGTGACGTTGCAAGGTTCAGGTGTGCGTATAACAACGCTTTACTTGTTCTTGCATCTGCAACTCCGTCTGTTGAAACTTATACGAATGCTGTTTCAGGAAGATATGGCTTTGTTAAGCTTGATAAGCGTTACGGCAAGGCTGTTTTGCCTGAGGTTGTTACAATTGACGTTTCTGATACAAAGGGTGCAATTAGTAACGAGCTATATAACGCTCTTGAGGAATGTCTTAACAATAATAAACAGGCAATTCTGCTTATGAACAGGCGCGGATTTAATACTTTTGCAACCTGTGGCGCTTGTAAAACTGTCCTTACTTGTCCCAATTGCAGTATTTCATTAACTTATCATAGTGCCAACCGACGCCTTATGTGTCACTATTGCGGACATTCTCAAGCTCATACGGACGTTTGTCCTGAGTGCGGTGAAAAGGCTGTTTCTTATGCAGGCTTCGGCACTCAGCGTATTGAAGAGGAGCTTGAAAGCATTTTTCCCAATGCTCGCGTTCTTCGTATGGATGCCGATACAACAATGGCTCGTTATTCCTATCAGGATAAGCTTTCTGCCTTTGCCAATGGAGAATATGATATTCTTCTTGGTACTCAGATGGTTGCAAAGGGTCTTGATTTTCCGAGAGTCACTCTTGTTGGTATAATTTCAATTGACCACCAGCTTTATAACGATGATTTCCGTAGCAGTGAACGAGCCTTTGATTTGCTGACTCAGGTTATTGGTCGTTCAGGCAGAGGTGATTATGAGGGTAAGGCGTATATTCAGACCGTTTTACCTGAAAATGAAATTATTGAGCTTTCAGCTGCACAGGATTATGAAAGCTTTTATGAAACCGAATCAATAATTCGTAAAAGTATGGTTTACCCACCATACTGCGATATTTGCTCCATCACATTTTCGTCGGAGCAGCAAAATAAATCATATTTATGCGCTAAATCCTTCTTTAGTTTACTGAAGGATGCTGTAACAGGGGAGTTCGATGACGTTAAAATAAACGTTATGGGTCCTGTTCAGCCACGTGTAAGTAAAATCAGTAATAAATACCGCAACGTTATCACAATTAAATGCAAAAACAACAAACGATTCAGACAAATGATGTCAGGTCTTATTGTTTCTTATATGAAAAACAGTGATAACACAAGCGCCAATATTACGGTTGATATTAATCCACTTGTATAATTGAAGTCCAAAGGAGATTTTAAATGGCTATTCGTAATATTAGGGTTGACGATGACCCTATACTCAGAAAAACATCACGTCCTGTTACAGACTTTAATGACAGACTTTTTGACCTGCTTGATGATATGAAGGAAACCATGTATAAATCAGGCGGGGTTGGTCTTGCGGCGCCTCAGGTTGGCGTTTTAAGGCGCGTTGTTGTTATGGACGTCAGCGAGGACAGAAATGAATATATTGAGCTTATTAACCCCGAAATTACTGAGGTTGAAGGTTCCCAGACGGGGACAGAGGGTTGTCTTTCATTGCCGGGTCTTTGCGGCACTGTAACCCGCCCTATGACCGTTAAGGTTAAGGCGCAGAACAGAGATGGCAAATGGTGCCTTTATAAGGGCGAAGGGCTTAAGGCTCGTTGCTTCTG
>JAGBTL010000062.1 GCA_017631355.1 Clostridia bacterium | reverse complement strand
TCAATAACAACACTTTCATTCTTTACCCCGAAGCCACCAAAAACATCATCCACCATATAACGGGAGCTGTTTTGCTGCTCCTTATATTTAAGGGAATAATCCCTGAACATTTTTTCAATTTCCGTATAATCGTCAGCCTGCAGCGAGTGGTTTATGCTTGGCTCGGCAGGCTTAACAGGCTGCTTTTCCCATGGCTTCAGTGCAAATGCACCCACAACCGCCACCACAAAAACTGCTGCCGCTGACACCAATGCCGCAATTTGCTTTTTATAGGATTTTTTCTTGGGCATGGGTGTTATTTCCGCAGTTTTTTCACTTCTGTCCGTCAAAAGCATTTTCTCGATATTTTCGGGAGAAAGGCTTTCGGGTAGTGTAATATTTTCATTGGATTTTAAAGCATCATCAAGGCTTTTAAGTTCTTCGGTATTAAGAGATTCTTTTTCAAATTCATTGCTCATAACTCGCACTCCCTTCAGGAAAGTATAGCCTTCAGCCTTTCAAGTCCACGCCTTTGACGCGACCTGATTGTTGAGGGCTTCATATTGTAAATCTGTGATAATTCTTCACTTGTGAACCCGCCGATTATGGAAAGAATTATAATCTGTCCGTCAGGCGGTGTAAGGTCCTGTAGAGCTGCCTTCAGCTCGGCGCCCACAGTAAAATCGCCCTCTGCACTTATAAAGTCATATTCCTCAACAGGCAGGGTGTCGTGACCCTTATTACCCTTTATAAGCAGGGTTTTGCACTTGTTGGTGAGTATTTTAAAAAGCCACACCTTGAATTTATTATCATCCTTAAGGTTATGTATGCTACGCCACGCAGAAATAACAGCCTCCTGCACGGAATCCTCTGCATCCTGCTGATTACCCGTCATATACAGGGCATATCTGTACATTTCGTTGCTGTACATTGAATAAAGCTGTGAAAAAGCGTGGGCATCGCCCTTTTTTGATTTTTCTATTAAAATCAAGCCTTCATCATTCACCAAAATCACCTCTTTAAAGCGGTATCAGAATTGCAATCCTGCAACGCCATTACAGCCTTGCATCTATATAGAGTCAGTTTTTTCCTGTTTTGTTGCAAAAAATTTATTTTTTCTACTATTATCCTATCAATTTTCCTGCTAAATGTAAATAAAATTTAAATTACCATATTTTATTTGCATTACCAAAGCGTATGTGGTACAATGTATTTTGTATATTTTTATCCACGAAAGGACAGCGAACAAAAATGTCTTTGCTCAAAAAACTTTTCGGTGATTACTCATCAAAGGAAATCAAGCGTATATCCAAAATCAAGGACAGCGTGCTTGCACTTGATGAGCAGTTTTCCGCACTTTCGGATGAACAGCTTCAGGCTAAAACACCCGAATTCAAAGCCCGTCTTGAAAAGGGCGAAACACTTGACGATATTTTACCCGAGGCATTTGCCGCCTGCCGTGAGGCTGCATGGCGTGTACTCGGCATGAAGCACTACCCTGTGCAGATTCTCGGTGGTATCATTCTCCATCAGGGCAGAATTGCCGAGATGAAAACAGGTGAAGGTAAAACACTTGTTGCCACCCTCCCTGCATACCTTAACGCTCTCAGCGGTGAGGGTGTTCACATTGTTACTGTCAACGACTACCTTGCAAAGCGTGACTCTGAGTGGATGGGCAAAATCTACCGCTTTATGGGTCTTAAGGTTGGTCTTATTATCCACGAAAAAACAAACTCCGAGCGTAAGGAGGCCTATGCCGCTGACATTACCTTTGGTACAAACAACGAAATGGGCTTTGACTACCTTCGTGACAATATGGTTATGTATGCCGAGCAGCGAGTACAGCGCGGCCACGCCTTTGCCATTGTTGACGAGGTGGACTCAATCCTTATTGACGAGGCAAGAACCCCCCTTATTATTTCAGGTATCGGCGAGGCTTCAACCGACCTTTACCGTATGACAAACGACTTTGTTAAGCGCCTTAAAATGGTTAAGGTTAAGGAGCTTGACACAAAGGTGGATGCCGAGGACGTTGCCGAGGAAAGCGGTGGCGACTACCTTGTTGACGAAAAGGCAAAGAGTGCTACACTCACAAAAACAGGTATTGCAAAGGCTGAGGCAGCCTTCAACATTGAAAACCTTATGGATGCTGAAAACCTTACACTTCAGCACCACATCAATCAGGCGCTTAAGGCACACGGCACAATGGCTCGCGACGTTGACTACGTTGTTAAGGATGGTCAGGTGCTTATCGTTGACGAATTCACAGGCCGTATTATGCTTGGCAGACGCTACAGTGAGGGTCTTCATCAGGCAATTGAGGCAAAGGAAGGCGTTAAGGTTGAAAACGAAAGCAAAACACTTGCTACAATCACCTTCCAGAACTATTTCCGACTTTACAAGAAGCTTTCCGGTATGACCGGTACTGCAATGACCGAAAGTGCAGAATTCCAGGAAATCTATTCACTTGACGTTGTTGAAATTCCCACAAACAAGCCCCTTGCACGTGTGGATAACGACGATATCCTCTACAAAACAGAGGAAGCAAAGTTCAACGCCATTGTTGACACAATCGTTGAATGTAACGCAAAGGGTCAGCCTGTGCTTGTTGGTACCGTTAACATTGAAAAGAGTGAAAAGCTCTCAAAATATCTTAAAAAGCGTGGCATCAAGCACGAGGTTCTCAACGCCAAGTTCCACGAAAAGGAAGCAGAAATTGTTGCACAGGCAGGTAAGTTTGGTGCCGTTACAATTGCAACAAATATGGCAGGTCGTGGTACTGACATTATCCTCGGTGGTAACCCCGAGTTTATGGCAAAGAATCAGATGCGTAAGCTTGACTTTACCGAGGAGCTTATCGCAGAAGCAACAGGCTTTGCAGAAACTGATAACGAGGACATTATAAACGCCCGTGCAAAGTTCCGCGAGCTTGAGGCAGAATACAAAAAGGAAACAAGCGCAGAGGCTGAAAAGGTACGAGAGGCAGGCGGTCTGTTCATTATCGGTACAGAGCGTCACGAATCAAGACGAATTGATAACCAGCTCCGTGGCCGTTCAGGTCGTCAGGGTGACCCCGGTGAAAGCCGCTTCTACCTTTCTGCAGAGGATGATTTGTTAAGACTCTTCGCAGGTGACCGCTTCTATAACACACTTAATGCCTTCAAGAGCATTGGCGATATGCCCATTGAGGCAAAGATATTCACCTCATCAATTGAAAATGCACAGAAGAAGGTTGAGGGCAACAACTTTGCTATCCGCCGCAGTGTGCTCAAGTTTGACGACGTTATGAACAAGCAGCGTGAGGTTATTTACGGTCAGCGTAATCAGGTGCTTGACGGTGAGGATATCAGCGCACTCATTCAGAAGATGATTGTTGACACAATTTCTGAAATGGTTGACTTCTACTGTCCCTCAAACGTTTCAACAGATGAATGGAACATCAAGGGACTTCTCACAAAATATTCTTGGCTTATTGAAGAGGCTGATATTGAAGGCCTCAAAAAGACCGAGGACGTTGCCGAGGCTCTCCTTGACAAGGCTCAGGCTATTTATGATGAGCGTAAGGCTGAATACGGTGAGGAAACCGTTAAGGAAATTGAGCGTGTAGGCCTTCTTCGTAACGTTGACATACGTTGGATGGAGCACATTGACACAATGGATCAGCTCAAGCGCAGTATGTACCTTATGAGCTACGGTCAGAAGGACCCCGTAATCATCTTCCGTGATCAGAGCCTTGATATGTTTGAGGAAATGACAAACGGCATTCGTGAGGGTACTGTTGACTTTGTGCTTCAGGCAAGAATCCGCAAGGAGCAGCCTGTTGAGCGCAAGGAAACTGTAAAAATCACTTCAACCTCAGGCTCAAGTGACGGCACAGTTAAAAAGGAGCCCAAGAAGGCTGACAAAAAGCCCGGCAGAAATGACCCCTGTCCCTGCGGCAGCGGCAAGAAATATAAAAAGTGCTGTGGTATAAACGAATAAAAAATAAACAGATGTTGTGGCGCCACAGCATCTGTTTTTTTACTTGAAAAAACAACTTTTTGGTATATAATTAAAGCAGAGGTGATTATATGATAAACCTTACCTTCAACGACATAATGAACGCGGATTTCAAATTATACGACGGAAATCCCATAATCAAAAATCCACCGTCAAGCTTTGTTATTGCAGACCCATCTGTAATAACACCCGCTGAATCACACGACGGCAAATGGCATTTGTTCTGCCACACCTTTTTCGGTGTGCGCCACTATGAGGGCGAAAACGGCATTGACTTCACCTTCAAGGGAAAAATTGTAAACAGAGCAATGCGACCCAACATTAATTACATTGACGGAAGATATTATCTTTTCTACGAAAGAACAAAGCCTGTCCTGTTAAATCTACTTGCACTTGCAGGCTTTGAATGGAAAAGCGAAATTTACTGTACGGAGTCAACTGATTTACAGAGCTGGACAGAGCCCTACCCTGTAATAACACAAAGCCGTTATTATGAAAAGGACAGCCACGGTACTGCGCTCTCCAATCCGTTCCTTATAAAAGAGGGCAACAGCTACCGTATGTACTATTCCTGCGGCCAGACCTTTATCAAGGACTGTGGCTTTTGTGAGCCCACACACGTTTCCTTTGCGGAAAGTGAGCACGTCAACAAGGGCTACACCTCACTCCCAGAGCCAATTATAAGCCCCGACAAGGACAACCCCTACCTTAATCTTTGTTCAGGCTGTCTTAAGGTTTACAGGCTTAAAGACTGCTACATCGGTCTGCAGAACGGCATCTTTGAAAGGGATGGCAAAAGCTACTCTGCAATTATGCTGCTGCGCTCCGACGATGGTGTGAAATTTGAATTTGCAAAGCAATTCCTAACACCGCAGGTGCACAATGGCAGCAAATGGATGGCACAATACGTTTACGCCTGCTGTCTGACCAGCCACGATAATAAATTAAGGCTTTATTTCAATGCTCGTAACACAGCAAACAACGTAACAGGCAGAGAAAGTATCGGCATTTTTGAAGCTCAATTATAAAAATCAACCCTTCGCATTCTGTGAATGCGAAGGGCTTTTCATTTATTTTTTGTTCCTTAGTTTTCCTGCCTTACGCTTTGCAGGTGTCCTTATAAACCTTACGATGCCAAGTACAAACAGACCGAAGATAACCGCAACAATTATGTACGCGCCTATATCTGCTACAAAGCCCTTATCCTCTGCCTCGTTGATTATGATAGAGTCAAAGGAGTTCTGAAGGTCGTCAAGCTCCTGCTCGTTGTGAGCGGTGTAAACGAACACGTATTTGTTGTTCACACAGGAAAACTCATATATGCGCTGATAAAGGACTGTTACCTCACCGTCGCTTTCAGCGGAGGTCTTAAAGGTAACTGCAAGAACACTCCTGCCATTGGGGTGCTTTTTCACCTCTGCGTTGAGCACCTCTGCGAAGCCCTCTCTGCCCATAGCACCAAAAGCTGTTTTTGCCGCCTCCGTCAGGTCTGCCGTATATTTTTCAACGTCCCTTTCGGACATATCTGCAACACAAATGGTATCCTTGGTGTTTTCATCAATATTCACCACAAAGGTTTTGCTGTCATCGCCAATAAACCTTGACTCCTCAATTTCAGCAAAGCTGCCGGGCAAATCGATTGAATACTGCTCCTTTTCAACCACAACCGCATTTGCGCTGACCACCATCACAGCAGCCACACAAAGCGACATACAGATACACAAAAACTTTTTCATAAGCTATCCCCCGTAGGATGCAGTTCACTTTTAATCATCGTTTGATTTTTTGTCGTCGTCATCCTGCTCGTCAACAGGAGTGATTTCAACCTTGATTTTTTCAATTCGTTTATCGTCAACCTTAAGAACCGTGAACTTAACGTTTTCAAAAACAACCTCGTTCATTTCGCCGTCCTTGGGAATGCACTGAAGCTCGTCCATAATGAAGCCGGCAAGGGTTTCATAGTCGCCCTCGGGAAGGTCCTTGCCGATAAGCTCATCAATTTCCTCAATATCAATGGTGCCGTCAACGGTAAAGGTATTATCGTCAATTTTTGAAATTTCTTCATCCTCGTGGTCATATTCATCCTGAATATTTCCCATAATAGCCTCAACAATATCCTCAAGTGTAAGGATACCTGCCGTGCCGCCGTATTCATCAACGACAACAGCCATCTGAATTTTGCGTGAGCTCATTTCCTTGAAAAGCTCACCGCAGGCCTTGGTTTCGGGGATAAAGTAGGGCTCTCGCATAATGTTTTTGAGAGTCCCCTTTGCCTTAACCTCCTTGCCAACGTATTTGAGAAGGTCCTTAACGTAAACAATACCGACAATATTGTCAATATCCTCGTCATAAAGGGGAATTCGTGACCTGCCGTATTCAATAGCAAGTGACATAAACTCATCAAGAGTGATTGTATTTATATCTGCGGCAACAACGTCTGTACGGTGTGTCATAATATCACCGGCATCAAGGTCATCAAACTCAAAAATGTTGTTAATCATCTCTTTCTGAGTGTCCTCAATAACGCCCTTTTCACCGCCAACGTCAACCATCATACGGATTTCCTCCTCGGTGACAACCTCTTCATCTGCATTGGGGTCAAAGCCGAGAATGCGCACAACCGCATTAGTTGAAAGTGAAAGAAATTTCACAAAGGGTGTTGTTACCTTTGAAATAACAAGCAAGGGCTTTGCAACTGCAAAGGCAATCTTTTCAGGCACCTGCATACCGATGCGCTTGGGTGCAAGCTCACCGAACACAAGTGAAAAATACGATATGATAAGTGTAATAACAACAACCGATATAGGTGCAATAACGCTTTCGGAAACGTCAACAAGCTTTGTGATTGCATCTGTCAGCATTGCTGCGAAGGCAGTTGCCGCTGAAGCAGAGGACAGGAAGCCTGCAAGGGTTACGCCAATCTGGATTGTTGATAAAAACTTGGTTGAGTTGCTTGTAAGCTTTAAAACAAGCTTTGCCTTCTTGTGACCCTCATCTGCCATTTTTTCAATTTTAGCATCGTTGAGGGAGATTATTGCAATCTCGGACATAGCAAAGAATGCGTTCACAAGAATAAGCACTGCAAGAAGCAAAAGCTTTACTGCAAGCTCGCCTGCACTATCCTGTGCAGAAAGGTTCATAAATTGGCCCAAAATAAAATTAGGTCCGGGGTCATCCATCGTGGGATTAGCTCCTTTCGGGAATTAAATATAATATGCTTATTATACAACATATCAGGATATATTATATTTACAGCACCTATTTTTGTCAATAGTTTTAATATTGTAGCTATATATTTGACCAATACCTTAAGTTATATGTTCAATTTTCATAATAATTCAAAAATTGTGTTTTTTTTAACATTTATTGTTTACATTCGGCAAATTAAGTGGTAATATAATCAGTGGTGTTTTTATAATACTTATATAATAATTGAATTTTTTATAGGAGGAAATACACTATGGCAAGAAAAATGAAAACCATGGACGGTAACAATGCCGCTGCTTACGTGTCATATGCTTTCACAGAAGTAGCAGGTATTTACCCCATCACACCTTCAAGCCCCATGGCAGACTATGTTGACCAGTGGTCAGCACAGGGTGTTAAGAACATCTTCGGCACAACCGTAAAGGTTTCTGAGATGCAGTCAGAGGCAGGTGCAGCAGGTACTGTTCACGGTTCACTCGCAGCCGGTGCGCTTACAACAACCTACACAGCTTCACAGGGTCTTCTTCTTATGATCCCCAACATGTACAAAATCGCAGGTGAGCTCCTTCCCAGCGTTTTCCATGTATCAGCTCGTTGTGTTGCTTCACACGCACTTAACATCTTCGGTGACCATTCAGACGTTTACGCTTGTCGTCAGACAGGTTTCGCAATGCTCGCTGAAACAAATACTCAGGAAGTTATGGACCTTGGTGCTGTTGCTCACCTTGCAACAATCAAGAGCCGTGTACCCTTCCT
>JAGBTL010000061.1 GCA_017631355.1 Clostridia bacterium | reverse complement strand
TCCAAGCGGAGTTTACATTATGCGAATTCACGGTACATTCGTAAACTTCCTTGACCTTTCCCCTGCAATTCAGCAAGATATTATCCGCCGACTTGACCCTGCATCTACTGCAGTTACGTGCTAAGCTATGAAAATATTAGGTATTGATATCGGTACAACCACAGTAACCGCCCTTGTTACGGATACTGTAACAAAAGCGGTCTGTGACAGTTGTACACTTAAAAACGACAGCTTTATTGAGGGCAAAAGCTACGAAAGGCTTCAGGACCCTCAAATAATAATTGACACGGTAAAGGAAGCCGTAAAAAGCGTCACCGCACACAACATCCCCGATGCTATTGGTGTAACAGGTCAGATGCACGGCATTCTTTACTTTGACAGGGACTACAAGCCCTGCTCTCCCCTTATGATTTGGCAGGATGAGCGTGGCAACGAGCCCTACGAAAATGGCGAAACCTATGCACAGCACCTTACACGTGCAACAGGCTACAAGGCCGCCACAGGCTTTGGTCTTACAACCCATTTTTATAACGTTAAAAACGGACTTGTTCCCCAAGGTGCGGTTATGCTTTCAACCATCCACGATTACCTTGTTGCGCTACTTACAGGCAGCAAGCCCGTAACACATTCAAGTGATGGTGCAAGCCTTGGATTTTTCAATCTTAAGGAGCTTTGCTTTGACGAAGCTGCACTTGAAATTGCAGGTATAGACAAAAACTTTTTACCACAGGTAATAACCACAACTGCCCTTGCAGGCAGCACAAGCTGCGACTTTTTACCCGACAACATTCCCGTAAGCGTTGCTATCGGTGATAATCAGGCAAGCTTTTTAGGCTCCGTTGCAGAGCCCGAATGCTCCGTTCTCGTAAACGTGGGCACAGGTAGTCAGGTTTCATTTATGACAAAGAGCACACTTGCTCCCGAGGGCTGCGAAATACGCCCCCTCACCGATAAGGACTACATTTTTGTTGGTGCGTCGCTTTGCGGTGGCAGAGCATACGCTATACTTAAAGGCTTTTTCTCCTTATGTGCCGAAATGCTTGGCGGTAGTGACGAAAACCTTTACGGCAAAATGGATGCACTCTCCGAGGGCGTGTTTGATTTAACCGATGAATTAGTTGTAAACTGTGAGTTCTGCGGCACTCGTCAGAACCCCGAAAAGCGCGGCTTTATTGAGAACATCGGCACAGAAAACTTCACACCACAGAGCCTTATCTGCGGTGTGCTCAAGGGTGTTTCCAGAGAGCTTTATGATATGTATTTATCAGCACAAGGTCTTTTGGAGGCTAACCCCACAAGCCTTGTCTGCTCAGGCAACGGCCTTCGCAAAAGCGAAATATGGCGACAGATTTTTGAAAAGGACTTCGGTCTTATACCACAGCTCCCCCTCCACAGCGAGGAGGCTGCCATGGGCGCTTGTGTTTTCAGCGGTGCCGCATGCGGTATTTTTGACGATATAAAAGCATCACAGAATGCTTTATTGAGGTGACTTATGGATACAGTAAAAATTGCAAGTAATCCTGTATTTTTTGAAAAAAACAGAGTTTTCAGAGTATATCTTGGCGGTGCACTTTTCTCCGACTTTTTCGGCGATGACAGCACCGACGGCTTTTACCCCGAGGAGTGGATTTGCTCCTCAACAAAGGCTCTTAACGAGGGCAGCACAGACCCCTACGAGGGCTTGTCAACAACAGAGGGCACAGACATCCATTTTGACGAGCTTTTATCCAAGGAAAAGGCCTTGATGCTTGGTGACAGAGCTGGTCTTGACGTGCTTGTAAAAGCCCTAGATTCTGCTATCAGACTGCCTGTTCAGGCGCACCCCGACAAGGCGTTTTCAAGAGTGAATTTCAACTCCGAATTCGGCAAGGCTGAATCATGGCTTGTGCTTGGCGCGCGCGATGATGCTTGCATCTACTTCGGCTTTAAGGATGGCGTAACGCCCGAGGATTTTGAAAAAGCTGTCAATGACAGCGAAACCGACAAAGCCGCCATGGAAAGGCTCCTTAACCGAATCCCCGTAAAGCCCGGTGACGTATATTTCATTCCTGCCAAGGCAGTTCACGCTATCGGCTACGGCTGTCTTATCCTTGAGGTGCAGGAGCCTACAGACTTCACCATTCAGCCCGAGCGTTGGTGTGGTGATTACAAGCTCTCTGACAACGAAATGTACCTTGGACTTTCAAAGGAAACTGCACTCAGCGTTTTTGACTATTCATATAACCTTGAAAGAGTTCAGAATGAGTGCAAAAAAACACCTGCTGTCATCTATGAGAACGCAGGCTGTAAAAAAGAATGTCTTATAGGCAAAAATGATACCCCCTGCTTTGGTGTTGAAAGATATATTATAAGCAAGGGCGAAACAGAAAAGCTTGCTGCTCCCTGTGTTTACGTTGTAACCGAGGGCAACGGTGTGCTTGTTGGCGAGGACTATGAAAAAGCATTGAAGAAGGGCGATTACTTCTTTATGCCCTACTCCTGCAAGGATAAATTCACAGTAAAATCTGACAGCGGACTTACACTTGCCGCCTGTATCCCTCCGGAGGTGTAATTGATGATTGAAAAGCTCCTGAAGGTGCCATATTGGACCGCGGAAACAAACGGCAGATTTTTTGAAGCACTCAACGACTACTTCAACGAGGATAAGTGTGAAATCACCGTAAAGGTTGCAACCGAGCTCATGAAGCGTGGGGACCACGAAAACGTTACTGCTGCAGAAACTATACTCATATATGCCACACAGCATTACCACCAGGTAAGTGACACTCACTACAAGGCAAGGGTTTATTATTGCCTTGGTCAGTTATATGAGCTTTATAAGGAAAACTTCATAAAGGCTTATACTTATTATGAAAAATACGTTCTTAACAACACACAGAACGAGGGTAACGACTCCATAATGCTGAAGGCACTTATCCTCCGTGATGACTTCACGTATTCAGAGCAGCTCCGTGAGCTTTGGAGCAAGGCAACCGCAGACCTTAACCTTGGTCTGATGAACGACAGAGTGTACGAATATATCGGTGCACTTATAATTGCTCAGCACGACGGTGACACAGAATATGCCCAAAAGCTTACAAAACGCCTTAAGGCACTTGTAAAGCACGACGAAATGTTCTACCTTGACCTTATATTCAGAAAGGATACCGTTGCTGATACATTAATTGTTCCAAGAAAAGTAATACGATACGTTAAAAGCCTTTGACATTAGTCATAGGCTTTTAAAAATACAAAATTGTTACGAAAGCTCCGCTTCCGATTTTTTTTAAAAAAAGAAATGAGCCCTTACCATTTTGTCTTGGTAAGGGCTTATTTCTTTGGAAAGAGAAAATGAAATGATTAAGCAATCAAATTGTCTAACTATTATATAACACAACAATGTTGCACTAATTTCACAACTTTGTAAACAAATTGTGAACAAACCTGTTTTTTACGTATTTGGGTCGTGTTTTTGCAGCTCTTCAAGCTCTCTTTGACGCTTCGTCTGTTCAATACGTTGGTCATATTCTTCTATTATCCTGCGGTTATAATCCTTCAGCATTTTATTAAGCTGATTACCAACCTGCCGTACGTTTTTAATACCATACAACGATATCAGACCCTTTGAGGTTTGTATTCGCAGCATTCCTGTTGAGAACGCCCTGAAGCTTTCCACTCCGTCAAGCTCGTAGCTATCGTTGGCGCCCTCCAGAACAAGCACACCCTTCAAGTCACTATAGCGAACTGTTGCAGGTGGCTGACCCTTGTGCTTATATATGTATAAACCATAATCATCATATTCTATCATTATTTTGGGTACAAGCAATCTGTGAAGCAAATCAAAGCAAGTCACGCAACCAATGAAAATAGCTCCGCAAAAAACGTAGATTGTTCTACGTCTTGGCAAAAATCCTGCTATACCCGATATGTTACAAACAACAAGCACACACAACAGCATTACCACAGGTCCCCATAAAAAGATTTTGTTTGACCTTTCTGCCAATACCTTCACCAAAACCACCTCTTTTTGATATCATATCAAACCTTGAAATATTATTCAACATAATAATGACTTTTGACTTAAAATGTGATATAATTGCTATACTATTATATAAAGGAAGATTCCATGGAAATTTTAAACGTTTTACAGCAAGAATTCAGCATCAGCGAATTCCATATAAAGAATATTGTTGAGCTTATTGACGACGGCAATACCAGTCCCTTTATCGCACGTTACCGTAAGGAAATGACAGGCTCCTGCGATGACCAGAAGCTTCGTGAAATCAACGACCGTCTCACCTACCTTCGCAACCTTAAAAAGCGCAAGGAGGAGGTTCTTAATTCTATTGAGGAGCAGGGCAAGCTTACCGATGAAATTGCGCAGGCTGTAGCCGCTGCTATCACCCTTGCCGAGGTTGAGGACATT
>JAGBTL010000060.1 GCA_017631355.1 Clostridia bacterium | reverse complement strand
GTTGTTGTGCCCACAAGCACCCAACTGCTTGAGCCACCTACACGGCGGTAAACGTTGTACTTAACCGCACTGTCAACCTTATTCCAATAAACCTTAATGCCACCAACGTCGTTTGACGAAGTAGCTTTAGGTGTGGCAACATTTGCTGCAAACGCACTGACGCTAACAACGCTAAAAAGCATTATGATTGTCAATAACAAGCTAATGGATTTTTTCATAAAACCATCTCCAAATTCAATTTGTTAATTCATATTACCATAATTCATAAGAATATATAATAATCAAAACAACCAAAAAAGAAGGTTTGTTTTTGGTAATTTATTTATACTACCGTTCTTCTAACAAAGATTCAAATAACTCCACCAAACACTAACCGCTATCTGCTATTTACTATCCCTTTAATTCAACATAATTTACTCTTGAAATAAACGCAAAAATATGATAAACTTGTAACCTGTATTTTCCATTTGACATAGTATGTTATGTAGTATAGATTTCACATCATTGAGGTGCACGGAATGATTCACAACAATATTTTAGATGCAATGGGTAACACGCCCATTATCCGCCTAAACAAAATGGTGGACAATGACAGCGCAGAGATTCTTGTTAAATTTGAGGGTCTTAACGTTGGCGGTTCAATCAAAACCCGTACCGCATACAATATGATTCTCAGAGCCGAGGAAGAGGGCAAAATCAACAAGGACACTATCATTGTTGAGCCCACAAGCGGCAATCAAGGCATTGGTCTTGCTTTGGTGGGTGCAGTAAAGGGCTACAAAACAATTATCATTATGCCTGACTCCGTAAGCGAGGAGCGTCGCAAGCTGGTTAAGCACTATGGCGCAGAGGTTCTCCTTGTTCACGATGCAGGTAACATTGGCAAATGTATTGATGACTGCTTACAGTTGGCACTCAAAATGCAACGTGAAAACCCAAACGTTTTCGTTCCACAGCAGTTTGAAAATCCTGCAAATGCAGAAATCCAGCGCAAGCGTACTGCTGTTGAAATACTTGAGCAGGTTGGAAAACCCATTCACGGCTTTTGCGCAGGTATTGGCACAGGAGGTACGCTGACAGGTATTGGAGAAACACTTAAAGAGGCTAACCCCGACATTGAAATATGGGCGGTTGAGCCTGAGGATGCTGCAATTCTTTCGGGTGGACTTATCGGCACACACATACAGATGGGTATTGGTGATGGTCTTATTCCACCAATCCTGAACACCTCAATTTACAGCGATATCTGTATAGTTACAGACGAGGAAGCGCTTAACACCGCAAAAGCACTTGCTAAAGAGGAAGGCATTCTCTGCGGTATTTCAAGCGGCACAAACGTTGCCGCTGCGCTTAAGCTTGCTAAAAAGCTTGGCAAAGGCAAAACAGTTGTTGCTGTGCTCCCCGATACCGCAGAAAGATATTTCTCCACTCCCCTTTTTGATGAATAAAAATCACAGACCCCTTACTTCGTTTGAAGTAAGGGGATTTTTTATTTAGGCTCACTCATTGTAACCTTTGTTGGATCAAGGTCTGTGTTTCGGGTGATAATATCCATTATCTGCAAGGCAACCTCATCATTCAGCAAACCCTTTTGCACCACAACCTGCGTTGCACCCTCTGTTATCATTACAACACACTCGCCGCCTGTTTTAGCCGAAATGAGATTCACAAGGTTATCCTCGGTTTTAATGTTGGTTGTAAGCTCATCAATCTCCAAGGCAATTGATTTGGCTTCGTCAGTACCTGCTGCAGCACTACCAAGAGATTTGTTAAGCTTATCAAGTGCTTCATCGTTTGTCTTTTTGCGGTTAAACCGCATTTGCTCAAAATAATCCTCGGTGCCTTCAACCTCTGCATTAACGTATTTCGCTTCACCGAGATTCTGCACATAATCCGCCGCAGTTGTTTCTGCATCAGGCGCAAGGCTTTTATTGCCGGTGTAGTACCAATTCACAAAAACAGCAGCACCAAGAGCTACCACCAAGGTAGCAAGAATAAGCTGACGACGTTTAATTATCATATTCATAGCATTTACTCCTTATATCCTTTTATTACGGAAACCTTTGCGCTACTGACGTTAAACAAAGCACAAACGGTTTCGGTAATTGATGACCTTACCTTAACACTATCTGCACCCTCGCAGACAACCGCAACACCCTTCACAACAGGCTCATAAACCTTTACTATTACACCGTTTTCACCATCGCTATTTTTAACGATAACCAAATCCTCTTTAACATCAATTGAGGAATCATCACCGCTGCTTTTAGATTCAGATGAATACGAGCCTGCATAGACGTTTTCATAGCAGCTTTCAAGGGTTATCATCACGTGCACCTTACCTGCTCCCTGCACCTGTGACAAAATGTCCTCAAGCTGCTTTTCCGTTTCATCAATATATTCCTGTGCTGAAGCGTGGGTTACAGCTTCAATCTTATCCCCCTCCTCCGACGAAAACTCACTAACCACAAGCAGCATCAAGGAAATGACACAAACGGCTATCAACAAAATCCTTTTTCGGTTATCGGAAAGGTTATTAAGCTTTTCTTTCAAATCAATCATTTTTAACACCTGTTCTGACTATGCTTTTGTATTCCTCCGGTATATCATCGGCAATGCGGGGTAACACCCCTTCAAAGCTTTTATCTACAAGAACAATGACCTCCTCAAGAAAAACGGCTTGTTTCTTCTTATCAACCGAGGTGGTTACATATATTTCATATTCATTAACGTTGTTGTTTATGAGTATATTTTTAATTTGCTGCCGCACGTCCTTCTCCACAAGATTTGCAGTATGCATCAAGGCATCATAGGCAATCTGCTCCTCTGAAACGGCATTTTCAATGCTAAAACCGTTAAAATCAAGCTTCAAAACAGGGCTTATACACACGGCAAGAACAACTCCGACAACGGCAACACGAAGCGTTTTACGATGCGCCACAGGTGTTAAATATTCAAGCACACCACCTATAACCGAGCATACCGCAAAATTCACAACGATATTTCTTACTTCCTCGGTCATAGACTACCTCCCTTTACGGCTATCACAACGCCAACGCTTACAATAAAAACTGTTGAAACAATTGTAATTGTGGCAACAAGCAGAACAAGAGCATCCTTAAGCACAGGAAACAATCGAAACGCTGAGGCTGCACCTGAAATATCTGCAAAGACAGATGCTATATCAAGTGCCAATATCCAAGCAACAAGTCTTAACAGAGTTGGCAAAACTGTAACCGCCACCGTTATAATACCAAAAACACCAACTGTGTTTTTGATAAGGCTAAGGCTTGAAATAAGTGTTGAATAGGTTTCGCTTACCGTGCCGCCAACAACAGGCAGACTATTGCCCACAACAAACCTTATACTACGAGCACTTAAGCTATCGGCACCATCACTCAGAACGCCCTTAAGTGTTACAATCCCGGAAAAAACAGTTCCGATAAAGCTGAGAGCGAACACATATAGCTTTTTAATAATTCCCGACAGCTTTTCTGTGAAGCCGCCCATATCAAAGCAGGATAAAAAGGCAAGAGCACACATACCATTCACAACAGGCTGAGAAACACCTGACAAAAGGCTTGAAAAAACAGTATCCGAAAAAACTGTCAAAGATGCATATGTTATTGCGGTGGTTACCTTACCCATTGAGGAAACGATAGCACAAAACAGGGCGGTAAAGGCTGTTGTAAAGCCGTTCAGAACCTGCAGAACCGAAAAGGATGACGTAACAACACCTGCAACAGGAACAGCCGTACACAAGCCAAGAGTTGCACCGCCAACAAGGTTTATTGTATGTGATTCCAAAAACGAGGTCATAAGGCTTGTAACAAGCAGAATTCCCATAGCAGTTGTCAGAAAGCTTACAGGAGCCTTAACCGATTGGGAAACCACACTAAAAAGTGCATCAAGCACCTTGGCAGGGCTGACGCTGAAAAGCCCCTCAAGACTAAATTCCTCTATTCCTATTTCATTAAGAATTGACAATGTTTCGTCATCAAGCTCGGACAAAAGGCTTTCAAAATCAAATTCCTCGTTATATTGGTCAACGTTGCTTTCGATAGCAAAAGCCGTCAGAACAAGCAACGGAAGTAACGACAATATAATAATTATACGCAGCATAAACTTTTTAATATTCAACGTCCTCACCCTTATTTATACGAAACAAATTACAGATAGCAGCCTTATCTTCCTTTTGTTTTCAGGAAACGTTCAAAAATGATGCTGCAAGACTCAACACAGCTGTCATTACAGGCAGTGCACAGGCAAATGCCGTAAGCTTTGAAGAAAGCTCCACAACACCTGCAACGGCATTTTCACCGTTATCGCGACATATATCACCACAAACAGAGCCCACAACAAGAACAGAAAAAATCTTCAACATAATGCTCAAGCCCTGTGTACTGAAGCCCTCGGCATTTTTTATACTCTCCAAGGCACCAAGAAGCAGCTTTACCTCGGGGACAATGCCCACAAGAACAACAGCAACACGCCCCACCTGAACAACCACCCCATAAGACGGAGCATGGCTTTTTATTATTGAAGACAAAATCACGCCTGCCACCGCTATAATGCATATTTTTAATATTGTCAAAGCTGTATCACCGAGGACAGCTCATCCTTTAACTCAATAAGTGCAGGCAAAAACATCATAAGAGCAATAATAAGACCCGCAATTGTAATAATAAGGGTATATTCCTCCTTGCCCGCCTTTTGTAAAAGCTGATTTATAACGGCAACGAGAATGCCAACGGCTGCAATTTTAAATATCAACTCAATTTCCAAAACATCACCTACACAAAAAGAACTACTACGCAGAAAGCACCAAGAAGACTTACGGCAAAATCAACCTGTGTTTTGTTTTTTTCAACATCACGTTGTGCCTCAAGATAGTCACTCATACGCTGATAATATTCCTCGCACAGTTTTAACTGACCATCAGTATCAGTTGTACCGATAGATTTCAAGAAAACGGCAAAATCTGACCTGACGTTATCATCATAGCAGCCCTCGGGCAGCAGCTCTCCGTTCATTGCTTTGATGCAGGAAAAGCCCTGTAAGAGTGCCGCTTCGTAAAGCGAATCACAGTCTGATTTGCGATAATGAAGGTCGTTGCTTACAAAGGATATAAGCCTTACAGTCTGGTCAAGACAGTTTGTTTTCTGCTTTTGCTTTTTAACCTCACGTGTTGCTGCACCAATTATTGCAAAGCATATTACAAAAACGAGCACGAATTTCAAAGTGAAACAATCTCCTTAATGCAACAAGGTTTTTCACTACCCCACAGCACAACCACCTTTTTAAAGACACCTGCATTTATCAGTGCTTTTATATTTGGTCTTCTCAGCACCTCTTCATAGGAACTACCGTGAGCAGTTGCAATAAAGCTCACTCCCGAATTAACAGCAGACAAAAGCGCCCTTGTTTCCTCCTCTGTTCCAATTTCATCAAGGACAATAACGTCAGGTGACAAGGTTCTCACAGCAATTTCTGTGCCAACAGGCTTTGGGTAAAGTGTAAGAACGTCGGTATTTGCCCCTACGTCAATGCTGTAGCCAAATGAACGCGAGGCAATTTCATCACGCTCATCAACAACAGTAACCTTGCGAGGTGATAATGAATCACCGCCTGCATAATAACGGCACAAATCCCGAAGGAGTGTTGTTTTACCTGACATAGGCTGACCAACAATAAGAAATGAGGTGCAGTCGTCAAGCAATTCAAGAAGCGGTGAAGCACAGCCGTAATATTCGCGGGCAATTCTTATATTCACGCAATTAAAGGCTGAAATTGAATATATGCTGCCATCACGCATTACAGCTCTGCCGCCAACGCCTGCCTTGCATCCGCCATAAAGAGGTACGTAGCCCTTAACAAGCATATCCTGATAGGTATGTAACGACCTGCGACAAAGCATAAAAACAATTTCCTGCAGCTCCTTTTCATCGGTCCTTAAAACACCGTCACAATAAGACAGACTCAATCTGCCGCTGTCTGTAAGGTAATAAATATTGCGGCTTGTATTAAGAGTTACCGCTTCCCCTACTCTGAAACGAATTTCCTTAATAACACCGCATTGCTCCTCGGGCAGAAGCTTAAGAATATTCTTATATTTTTCAGGTAAAAGAGAGATTGCATTTAAAAATTCTTGCATTTTTGATCAGTCCTTTCAAAAAATATTTATTACCACTTGTCCCGAAATAGAACTAAATGCAAATAAATTGAAAACAACTGCTAAAAACATTGAAACAACGTTTGATATATGCTATTATTTATTTTGTATAATTATGTAAATATAAATATTCAATAAAAGGAAGAGTAAAGTAATGTCAAAACTCAAAAGTCTGAAAACAAAAGCTACAAGCAACTGCCTATATAAAAGAGGCTATAACAACAGATATGCTCTGTTGGCAGGACTTTGCACCGCAGCAATAATGCTGGTGGTTTACTTCTGCTATGACCTCGCACCCTTTGGTGACATAACAATCCTCAGAATGGACCTTTACCACCAGTACGGACCTCTTTTTGCAGAGCTTTATGAAAGAATAACCAACCTTGACAGTCTGCTCTACTCCTGGAAAACAGGCGGTGGCGGCGGCTTTCTTGGCAACTTCTACAACTATCTTTCATCACCAACCGCAATAATTATGCTTTTACTCGGTCACAAGAATATGCCCGAGGCTATTGCAGGTATGATTTTTGTGAAATCCGTGCTTGCGTCATTCACTTTCTCATACTTCCTTTCAAGGAAGTTCAAGGTGCAAAGCCCTCTTACTGCAGCATTTGGTGTATTATACGCTTGTAGCGGCTACTTTATTGCATACTATTGGAACGTAATGTGGCTTGATGCCTTCTATATGTTCCCTCTGGTTATTCTTGGTATTGAATATATAATTAACCACGGCAAAATGAAGCTTTACCTTGCTTCATTGGCAATCACGCTTGTTACAAACTACTATATGGGCTATATGGTTTGTATCTTCTCCGTGCTTTACTTTCTTTATTACTATTTCTCCAATTATGAATTCACAAGCTCTCACTTCGGGTTACTTGCCCCTGCTAAAAAAGGCATAAAGGGACAGATAAAGTGGGCTGTTGATAACCTTCGCAACTTCCGCTTCTTTGATAGCGGTGTCCGCTTTGCTTTATCATCGCTCGGCGCAGGCCTGCTTGCTGCATTCTCACTTGTGCCTGTTTACTTCGCATTAAAGAACTGCTCTGCAACGTCAGGCACGTTCCCACAGGAGTTTAAAACATATTTCTCAATCTTTGACTTCCTTGCAAACCACCTTGCATATCTTGACCCCACAATACGAAGCAGCGGTACAGACGTTTTACCCAACGTTTACTGCGGCATTCTTACTGTAATGCTTGTTCCCCTTTACATTTTTTCAAACAAAATCTCCCTCAAGGAGAAGGTTTTGAGTGTAAGCCTGATGGGAATTATGTTTGCAAGCTTTTACACAAACTATCTCAACTACATCTGGCACGGCTTCCACTTCCCC
>JAGBTL010000059.1 GCA_017631355.1 Clostridia bacterium | reverse complement strand
GTCGCTTTGCGGCACACTTTTTTATTTGGAGGTAATGCTGTTGTGGAAGAAAAAGAACTTTATGTTTCGCATTATAGAATACTCACAAGGATAGTTGCAGATTATGAAGTAAGATTGGAGAGAGCAAAACGGGAACAGGCGGAGTTTGAAGAACAATTAAAAAAATACAATGTTACAACCAAAGAAAAGAAAAAAATATACGATGAACTTTACGCAGAAATGAAAGAGTTTCTGGAAAGAGATTCGGAATATATAGAGAGAAAATTTCAGGAGGGCAAACCTTTTAAATACGGCGATATGTGGGTATCCCCATCTGCTCATGATACGGAAAATCGGTAAGCAGGGGTTCGGGGGTTCCCCGATAAATATAATTTAATCTTTATACAAAAAAACAAGCACCGTTTCCGGTGCTTGTTTTGTGTTTATTTTATGAAGCCAAATTTGTTAAAGTACAATGCAAAAAGATTTTCGTTATTCAGCGATACGCTTGTGCTGATGCATTCTTTTGCCTCATCGGAATTTTTTGCAAAGTCCTGGCAAAGTGACATAAGATATGAATGCTGTGCTTTGCGAAGCTTCTGAGGCTGGTCAACAAATGGGATAAAGAACGGTGTTGTACCGAAATATCCGTTGTCCTTTGTATGCTGAATCTTATTCCATTCTCTGAGATACTTGGTGATAAGATGCTGTGCCTTTGTTGGCTCGTTAAGATGCATAAAGGCTTTTGCCTGCCAGTAAGGAAGTTCCTTCAGGTGCATATTGCTGAAGTATTCAATGGTTACATTTGCAATATAGTTAAAGATTGCATTTGCTTCAGCCTTTTTGCCCAGAAGTTCAAGGCAAAGAGCCTCGTGATATTTAAGCGGAATAAGTTTGCAATGGTTCCAGATGCCTGCGCCAAGGGACTGTGGAAGAACCTGTCCTGATTTAAATAACTCAATCGCAGCATCAATGTTGCCCTTGTCAAATTCAGTTTTGCCCTTTATCAGGTGTGCAAACATATACTGGTCGGCAATTGCGTGTTCTCCGCCCTCACAAGGAACAAAGTCGTGGGACATAAGTGTGGCAATTGCATTGTCAGGCTCAAATGCCTGATTGTATGCCTTTGCAAGTTCTGTAAGAACATCGTCGCGGTGTGCTTTGTGGCTTGTGATAAGTGCAATTTTTTCTTTGGGACCGATGCCCATTTTGTCCATAAGAACCACGGTTTCGTAAAGAAGTTCTTCGTCATCGGGTCGGCTTTGGAGCACTTCTTTCATAAGTGAAAGCGCCTCGTCTTCCTTGCCCAGATGGCTGAAATATGCAACAGCAAGATTTCTCTTTGCAATATAGTTTTCCTCGGCACATTCTTCCCAAAGTGCCGCCGCTTCGTTGTACTGAAGCTTGTTGTAAAGCAGACAACCAAGAAGCATTTTTGCTTCGCTGTCCTCTGTGTCCTCGATTACATCGCGGAGGATGGTCGCTTCCTCAAGACGAAGAGGATAGCAAGGTCCAAGGTCGGCAGTTTTTGCCTTGCTGTAGAAGTCTGCACTTTCGTTGCCAATGAGCTTGTTGTAGTAGCCCAGTGCATAGTAAAGCATCTTTCTGCCACAGTCAGGGCGTTTTTCTTCAAGAGTTGAAAGAAGCTTAACAATATCTTCGTATCTGCCCATTGCAGATAAGTCAAATGCTATATCAAGACAGGTCTGCACCGCATCACTGTCCATAATTTCATAAAGGTCTTCTTTTTCTGCAAGGAATCGCATCATATGGTCAAGACTGTCGGCGCTGAGCTGTTTTTCTATGATTGCATCAACGTTTTCGCCCAGTTCTCTTTTTGCAATTACAAGGCACGAGAGAGCAAGGTTGTTATTTCTGCCGTAGTCAAGAGCGTTTTCTGCGTGGCGGATTGCCTCTTTGTAATCCTTGCGTCTGATATCAATAACTGCAACACGGGTCATTGCCTTTGCAACCGAGTCGGCTGCCCAGTAAGCTGTGTAGTAGAAGTCATAAGCCTTATCCCATTCGCCCTTAGCTTCCAGAATTCTGCCCATTGTGTAGTATGCTTCACCGCTCTGAGATCTTTCGTTAAAAAGGGTAAGTGCTTCAATTGCTCTTTCGGCAAAGCGCTCTGCGCTGTCCAAACTATAACGGTTAAGCTCATATTTTGCCATAGCAATAAGGGACGGAATATGGTTGATGTTGCGCATCAGTGCTTCTTTCCAGTAAGCGTCGGGCATAACTGCCGGGTCACGGTACTGGTCAACGTGAACACCTGCAAGATAAAGCTCGTCCGCACTGTTCATACTTGCTGCAGATGGCATATCTGTGATTACATCAGGCATAGCCAGTTTGTTAAAGTTCTTTTCGGTGTATTCTGCAACGGTTTTGCCATCAGCGGTAACCAGAACAGTAACAAACTCAGGGAGATTGTCGATATTTGTTTCCAGAACAGCATCGGGTGCAAGGTCACAGGTTGTTTCAAAATAAACTTTGTTTTCGTCGCTGATTTTAATTGAAGCATTTTTGAATGCCTTGGTTGACTGAAGTTTGAAAGTATTGTTCTCTTTATCCAACCTGAATGCACAGCTGAGGTTTGCAAAGGTTGGTGAACCTATCTTTGTGATTGGGTACCAATGCTGTGAGAATTCCTTTGTTTCGTATGCCGCAAGCCATGCAAAGTTTGGCTGATTGTCAGAATATGAGCCTGCCATAAGCTCTGCATATTCGCCGTCTGTGTCTGTGAGGGCGTTTTCCCATGACTTTGAAAGCTGGCAGTATGCCCAGGTAAACATCTTTTTACCCGGTGAG
>JAGBTL010000009.1 GCA_017631355.1 Clostridia bacterium | reverse complement strand
TTTTATAAACAAGTTAATGACGTGATAATACCATCTTTTAAAACTTTATAAGATTGCGACAGAAACGAAGACTTGGTAATCGACGCTGTATAAAGATACTGCGAGATTGCCAAGTCAAGTTTATGGTGTAATATTATCAAGTTTACACGTAGGAGATGCTCATCTCCGCACACTCCATAGGTGTCTTACCCATTGAGGGGTCGTCCGTCTCAACAACAACCCACTCTGCGCCTGCTTTTTCTGCTGCAGCGGTAATCTTCTTCCAATCCTGAACACCGCTGCCTACGGGACGGAATTCGAATGTATTTGCACTATCAGCTGCTTCCTCCTCATCAATACCGATGAGCTTGTAGAGGGGGCCGTTACCCTTCTGACCTGCAAAGTCCTTAAGGTGAACAACGGGTGCTCTGCCTGTGTACTTTTCAACGTATGCTGCAGGCTCCTCGCCGCCAACGTTTACCCAGCAGGTATCAATCTCAGTTGCAAGAAGGTCAGCTGAAACTGTATCGTAAAGGATATCAAGTGCATATTTGCCGTCAATTTTAAGGAACTCAAAATCGTGGTTATGGTAAAGGAGCTTCATGCCCATTTCCTTTGCAGCCTTACCGATTTTTTCAATGCCTGCAACTGTGCTCTCCCAACCATCGGTACCGGGACGGCACTCCTCTGTAAGGTAGGGAACAACAACGTATTTACAGCCCATATCCTGATAATCCTTAAGAGCTGCCTCGGGGTTTTCAAGCATATCATAATAAGGAACGTGTGCTGAAACAATCTTAATGTCAATATCGTCGCAGATAGCCTTAACGTCTGCACCTGATTTGCCGAAAAGACCCGCAAACTCAACACCGTCGTAGCCTAATTCTTTAACCTTTTTGATTGTGCCGACAAAGTCCTTTTCCATATCGTCGCGCACAGAATAAAGCTGAATAGCAATAGGTAAATTCATAATAAATTCTCCTTTGTATATTTGATTTTCTCTATAAATGTATATTACTCTATTTTTACGGATAATTCAAGTACATTTGTTGACACTATTTTATTTTAGGTGTATATTATTTATAGTATTTTTTGTGAGGTTATATATATGAAATATGTAGTTGTTTTATATGATGGTATGGCAGACTACCCCGTACCTCAGCTTGGTGGCAAAACGCCTATGGAGCTTGCTGAAAAGCCCTTGCTTGACAAGCTTGCACGCGGTGGTCAGGTTGGTCTTGTTAAGACTGTTGGTGAGGGTCTTAAGCCCGGCAGCGATATTGCAAATATGAGCGTTCTCGGCTACAACCCACACGAGTGCTACACAGGTCGCTCTCCCCTTGAGGCGGTAAGCATCGGTGTTGATATGCTCCCCAGTGACATTATCTTCCGTTGCAACCTTGTTACACTCTCTGATGAGGAAAATTACGCTGATAAAACTATGGTAGATTACAGCGCAGGTGATATTTCAACTGCAGATGCTACTGAGATTATCAAAAGCGTTCAGGAGCATTTCGGTAACGATATTTTTGCATTTTACAGCGGTGTTGCTTACCGTCATTGCCTTGTGTGGCACAACGGCACGCTTGACCTCGGCAGCATGACACCTCCCCACGACATTTCCGGCAAGGTGATTGGCGAATACCTTTCAACAAGTGAAAATGCGGCTCAGCTCATTGCTATGATGAAGGATAGCTATGATTTCCTTATGGAGCACCCTGTCAACAAGCGCAGAATTGCAGAGGGCAAGCGCCCTGCAAACTCAATATGGCTCTGGGGTGAGGGCACAAAGCCTGCACTCCCCGATTTCAAGGCTAAATACGGCGTTGACGGCACAATAATTTCAGCCGTTGATTTACTTAAGGGTATTGCAAAATGCGCCGGTATGGGCTCACCTGACGTAGAGGGTGCAACAGGCTACCTTGACACAAACTTTGACGGCAAGGCAGACTGTGCAGTTGAAGAGCTCAAAACAAAGGACTTTGTTTACATACACCTTGAAGCACCCGATGAGTGCGGTCACAGAAACGAGCCCGAAAACAAGGTCAAGGCTATTGAGATTATTGACGAAAAAATCCTCGGCAAGCTTATCCCTGCCCTTGATGAATACGATGATTACAAGGTTATGGTTCTTCCTGACCACCCCACACCCATTGTTACAATGACACACGCCAGCGACCCTGTACCCTTTATGATTTACCAGAAATCAAAGGAAGCTGACAACGGTATTGAAAGCTTTACCGAGGCTACTGCAAAGGCAACCGGCACTTATATTGAGGTTGGCTATGAGCTCATGGACAAATTCATAAAAGAATAGAGTGGGTAAAGCGTATCCGAAACAGCCTTAAATGGCGAGTTTTCGGCACTTTTGCCCGATTTGCCTTTGAAAGGCGCCGGCCTATCTGCAGTCAAATACGAACAAAATTCCTCGAAACCTCATCCATTTAAGGTCGTAGAATTTTGTGATTAAGTTTTTTTCGCTCAGATGAGGCAAAAACGCAGCTAATCCTGACGGATTGGCGAGTATTTTAACGAAATATGAGTGGAAAAGACTATCCCAAAATCTGATTCGGATACGGTTTACCCACTCTTAACTAAATTAACAGCCCGTTGCAGATGCTACTGCAACGGGCTTTACTTATCCCTTATGTAATAGGTTTGCGGCACCTCGCCTACTATGATTGTTTCTACAAGTATTATTGTTTCATCCACGCTTTCGTTAAGGTGGCACAGCCCCATATAAGCGTGGGCAGACGCCTGAACGTTAAGATAAATCCTGTGTCGGGTCTGATTTATTCCTGCGCCTTCAAACTCTGACACAACATCTGTAACCGCAAAGCCGTATATGGTGGCGTCAACGTTTATGCAAAACCCCTTGCCATTGAAAAAGGAGCCCCCGATAAGTGAGCCCAAGGGTATTGGCACGGTGGTTTCTGTAAACTCACCAAGCTTATCGGAGCAGCCGTCGGAAATTTCGGTTTTATAGCCGTTGATAGCGGTGCTGTTCAGCTTTACTGCAACTATATTGCCGTTGCCATCCTTTTGAACGTCAACCATATCCTCATACCGCACACCAAGGTCATCCACCATTTCATTGACTGCACCGTCAAGAACGTTTGACAGTGAGTTTTTCAGCGCCGTTCCCCCAACGGTTTCAATAATCGGCCGCATTTTCAAGTCCATTAAAACAGTTATAATTGATATAACAAGCAAAACACACGCTATCCGAAAAAGCAGCGTTTGCGCCCCTTTTTTGCAGAACAACCGCCGAGCCTTAACAGGTGGCGGTCTTTTAAAACGAGGCCTGAAATAAAATTTAACCATACCATCACCACTATATTATATGAAAGTGGCTTATGGGTGATTATAAAAAAATCGGCAAGGCGTTTCCGCCTTGCCGAAAATCGTTTTAATTATGCACGCTTAATGTAAATACCGCTTTCAAAGTTGCTGTAGTAACCATCAACAGCTCTTACTGTATATCTGTAATACTGTCCCTTGTTGTTCTTAACAGCGGTATCAACGTAGCTTGTGCCTGTTGTAATGCCAAGGTAAACCCATGTGCCACCTGCACCGCGACGATATACTCTGTATTCCTTCGCATTGCTTACTGAGCTCCATGTAACCTTGATGCCGTTTGCTGTGTTAGCAATTGACTTCATTGCGGGAGTATCAACACGCTTGATGTAGATACCGTTTTCGTAGCCGCTGTAAAGACCTGCTTCGCTAACAGCTCTTACTGTGTATCTCCAGTAGTTGCCTGTTGCTGCCTTAGTGTCAAGGCAAGCATTTGTGTTAACTGAACCGATATATGTCCAGTACTTGTCACCTGCGCCACGACGATATACTCTGTAAGACTTTGCACCGTCAACCGCTGTCCAGGTAACTGTAATACCCTTAACCTCGTTTCTGATGAGCTTCATCTTGGGAGTTGAGGGACGAACTACCTTGTAGTCGGGATCTTTGTCACCACAGGTGCCGCAAACGCCGTTCTCATAGCTGTGACCTGTTGCAGGAACTGTTGTTACTGTGCCAACAAACTCCTTACAAAGTGCACACATTTTACCTGTTTTGCCTTCCTCTGTACATGTGGGGTTAACAGTTACGTCTGCTGTATAGAGCTGATGCTCGCCTGTTGTTTCAACCTCGTAAGAATCGCCACAGTTTGCACAAGTGTAAACGTCCTTACCCTTATTAAGGCATGTTGCAGGCTTTGCAACTGTCTTAACGTAGTTGTGACCTGTTGCAGGAATAACCTCTGTTGTGTAATCACCACAATTTGAGCAAGTAGTTGTGCTTAAGCCATCCTCTTCACATGTTGCTGCCTTTGTAATAGCAGTTGAGTAAGCATGACCTGTTGCAGGAACGTCAATGTCATAGTAGTCGTAGCAGCCTTCGTTCTGGCATGTAAATCTCTTAACGCCTGTTGCTTCGCAGGTGGGGTTAAGAATAACTACGCCTTCATCATACTTATGATTTGTCTTGGGAAGAACCTCTGTGTAGAAGTCACCGCAATCTGTACGAGTACAAGTGAATGTAACAATACCATCATCTTCACATGTTGCCTTCTTTGTTACAACACCGCTATCATACTGATGACCGATTGCATCGATAGCTGTTGTTTCAAATGAGTAGCCACAAAGTGAGCAAACGCGTGATTTTGCGCCCTCATCTTCACAAGTAGGCTCAAGAGTTGTCATCCACTTTGTTTCATCAGAGTGAACAGCCTCAAAGGCGATGCTGCGCTTTTCAGCAAATGCTGCTGCAGCTGATGTACAGCCTGCCTTGATAACAAGGTCTGCCGGGCAGCCGTTGAAGGCATTGTCAGCAATTGTTTCTACGCTGTCGGGGATTTCAACCACCTCAAGCTTATCGCAGCCGATAAATGCATCGTCAATGATAGTAGTTGTTGCTTTATATACTGTATATGTACCAGTCTTACCTGCGGGGCAGCAGAGTAATGTTTCAAGTGCCATATCATAAAGGGCACCATCAACGCTTACATAGTAGCGGTTTTTTGTGTCAACGTTAATATCAGTAAGATCATCACACTTTGTGAAAACGCCTGCACCTATTGATTCAACACCGAAGGGAACGTTGAACACTGTAAGAGCTGTGTTATCAAATGCTGAATCACCGATTGACTTCGCTGTAACAGGAACGTTGTATTCTGTAAGGCTTGTGCAGTTCTTGAAGGCATTTTTGCCGATTGTTTCAACACTGGGCTCTACATCAAGAGTTGTAAGTGATGTACAATCCATGAACATACCTTCGGGGTATACTCTCATTGCACAAGCAATCTTTACGTTTTCCAATGATGAACAACCATAGAATGCATATTCACCAATGCTTTCAGCATTGTGACCAATGTATGCATATGTAGCTGATGAGCAGTTATGGAATGCATATCTGCCAACTGTTTCAACGCTATCGGGAACAGTAATCTCTGTAAGGCTTACACAATCATCAAATGCAAGCTCACCGATTGTAAGAAGGCTGTCAGGTAAGTCAATATCAGCAAGCTTAACGCAATCCTCAAACATACCGTAGCCAATGTTATAAACACCATTGCCAAACCATACGTACTCAAGATTATCGCATCCCTTAAATACGTTTTTACCAACTGTAATAAGACCGCCACCGATATAAACCTGCTTAAGATTATCGCAATCATAGAAGCCATAATCAGGAATCTCGTTAACAAATGCGACGTTAATTACCTCAACACCTGAGCCCTGGAAAGCACCTGCACCGATAACATCAAGCCATGCACTTGTTGAGAACTCTGTAAGAGAGTAACAACCAACGAAAGCAGAGTTACCAATTGATATCAAAGTATCATCAGCCTTGGTTGTATCAATGCTTACAAGGTTTTCACAGCCATAAAAAGCGCCGGTAGGAATATGAGTAACACCTGCTTCAAGAACAACCTTTTTGATTTCTTTTGCATGGTCTAACCATG
>JAGBTL010000058.1 GCA_017631355.1 Clostridia bacterium | reverse complement strand
TGTTTGAAAAAATCTTTGATAATGAGTCAACCATCAGTCAGATAGATGATAACGCTGTTGAAGGCGATCTTATAAAAATAAATAACTTTGCACAGACCCTTCTTAACGCTGTGGATGAAAACGCGGAGTGCGTAGATGGCGTTATAGCCGAGTTCTCAAAGGGCTGGACAATTGAAAGACTTCCCAAGGTTTCCTTGGCAGTTATGCGCCTTGCGATTGGTGAAATGAAGTTTGTTGAGGACGTTCCCACAGGCGTTTCCGTAAACGAGGCGGTTGAGCTTACTAAAAAGTACGGCACAGCAGAGGATGCGGCTTACGTTAACGGTGTGCTTGGTGCAGTAGCAAAGAGCTTATAATATGTCAGGTTATCTTGGTTTTGATACAAGCAATTACACCACGTCGGTTGCTTTTTACAATGGCTCGGAAATAATTCAGCAAAAGCGTCTGCTTCCCGTCAAGGAAGGGGAGCGCGGCATTCGCCAAAGCGATGCTGTTTTCCACCATACAAAGGCATATCCCGAATTGCTTGAAAAGCTGATGGCAGAGATAAATTGCGGTATTAAAGCGGTTGGCGCTTCCACACGTCCCACTACACAGGAGGGCTCGTATATGCCATGCTTTCTTGTGGGCGAGGGTGTTGCTCGCGGCATTGCAGCAGCAATGGGCATTAAGCTCCACAGCTTTTCACATCAACAGGGGCATATTGCGGCTGCACTGTATTCTGCAGGCAAGACGGAGCTTGTAAATGACAGGTTTCTTGCCTTTCACGTTTCGGGTGGCACTACCGACCTTGTGCTGTGTGAGCCCTGCTCTGAAAAAGTAATAAAAACAACCTTGTACGCTTCTTCAAGCGACCTTAAGGCAGGACAGGCTATTGACCGCATTGGTGTAAAAATGGGTGTTTCCTTCCCTGCAGGTAAGGGCGTTGAGGAGCTGGCGCTTGCCTCTTCACGTGCTTTCAAAAACAAAGTCAAGCTGAAGGATGGCTTTTGCTCTCTTTCGGGTCTTGAAAACAAGTGTCTTAAAATGCTTTCTGACGGAGAAAGCCACGAGGACACAGCAAGGTTTTTGCTTGATTACGTTGCCGACGTTGTCCTTGCAATGACGGAGAATGCCTTGTCTGCCCTTGGCGAAATGCCTGTTGTTTATGCAGGAGGCGTAATGTCGGACGTTATTATCTGCGAAAAAATTCAACCCAAGCTTGAGGCGTATTTTGCAGAGCCTGATTTCTCCTGTGATAATGCAGCAGGCATTGCATATTTAACAAGTGTAATTGAAGGGTGATTAAATGATTACTCCCACGCCTAAGGTTTATACTGTCAATGAGCTCAATAACTACGTTAAGGGCATTCTCGATAGTGATGAAAACCTGAAATACGTTTACGTTACAGGCGAAATATCAAATTTTAAAGCCCATTACAGCGGGCATATGTATATGACTGTTAAGGATGAAGCAGCCTCTGTGAAGGCGGTTATGTTTGCAGGTAACGCAAGCAAGCTTCGCTTTGTGCCTGAGAATGGTATGAAAATTCTCGCGCTCGGCACAATTTCCTTATTTCCGCGTGATGGCTCATATCAATTATATATTACAGCAATGCAGCCGGACGGCGCAGGTGCCCTGAGCATTGCCTTTGAGCAATTAAAAAAGAAGCTTGAGGCAGAGGGCTTGTTCTCTGCCGAGCATAAAAAACCACTCCCGCTTTTTCCGCGTAGGGTTGGTGTAATAACCTCGTCAACAGGTGCGGCTGTACAGGATATTTTCAACGTTCTTGGTCGCAGATTCCCTGTTGCACAGGTTGTTGTCAGGTCTGCAAAGGTTCAGGGTGAGGGCGCCGCACAGGATATTGCGGCTGCAATCCGTGAGTTTAATGAGCAGAACGGCGCTGACGTTCTTATTGTGGGTAGGGGCGGTGGCTCTGTTGAGGATTTGTGGGCGTTTAATGAGGAAGTTGTTGCCCGTGCAGTTTATGCATCAAGCATTCCCATTATATCTGCTGTCGGTCACGAAACGGATTACACAATCTGCGATTTTGTTGCAGATTTACGTGCGCCGACGCCGTCGGCAGCAGCAGAAATCGCAGTTCCTGATATATTTGAACTGAAATCCGACCTTGATGCCTATAAGGCTCATATTTATAACGTTACCAAAAACATAATTTCAGCCGAAAAAGCACGTCTTGATGCCATACAGAAAAGTGGTGCGCTGAAGGATCCTGTATTGAAGCTGCAGGATAACAGACGAAGCCTTGCTTATCTTGAGGAAAAGCTGACGGATATCACAAGGAATACCCTTGAAATCAGCAAAAATAGGCTTTCCTCACTTGCAGGCAAGCTTGATGCACTCAGTCCCTTGGGTGTTATAGCCCGAGGCTACGGCATTGTAAACGATGATAACGGCGTTGTTTCAAGTGTAAAGAGTATAAAAAAGGGTGACAGCGTAACCATAAAGCTTTCTGATGGCTCGTTTGGTGCAAGCGTTACTGAAATTTACGGAGAATGATTATGGAACATAATTATGAAAAATCGTTAGCACGTCTTGAGGAGATTGTAAAGCTTCTTGAGGAGGGCGGACAGCCTCTTGAAAAAACTCTTGAATTATTTTCAGAGGGTACTGCCTTAATAAGCTCGTGCAGTAAGTATCTTGATTCTGCAGAGCAGAAAATAACAACTCTTATGAATAACGGTGGTACCGATGAATAAAAAAATAACCGAGCTTTCCGCTATTTTAGAGGAAAATCTTTATAAATATTTTGACAACTGCCTTGATGAATACAAGGAGGTTTTTGACTCTATGAAATATAGCGTCAAAAATGGCGGTAAAAGGGTAAGGCCCTTGCTCACACTCCTTTTCTGTGATGCCTGTGGCGGCAACGTTTTACAGGCTGTGCCCATGGCAACTGCAGTTGAGTATATTCACACATATTCACTCATTCACGACGATTTACCCTGTATGGATAACGATGATTTCCGTCGTGGCAAGCCCTCAAACCACAAGGTTTATGGCGAAGCAATTGCCCTCCTTGCAGGTGATGGGCTTCTTACAGCAGCATTTGAGCGTATTTCCGTTTGGTGTAAGGCAGGTCTTTATGATGCGGAGGTTGCGGTTAATGCAATTGAGGAGCTTTCGCGTTGTGCAGGTAGCCGTGGTATGATAGGCGGTCAGATTATTGACCTTGCCAATGAAAACAACCCTGATGTAAAAATAGAAACCTTACAGCTTCTTGATAACCTTAAAACAGGCGCACTTATTGAGTCTGCTTGTGTTATGGGCTGTATCGTTGCAAAGGCAGACAGCGACAAAATAGATGCCGCACGTACCTTTGCAAGTAAAATTGGACTTGCCTTCCAGATAAAGGATGATATCCTTGAT
>JAGBTL010000008.1 GCA_017631355.1 Clostridia bacterium | reverse complement strand
TAAATTTAATTTCATTGCGGTTCTTTTCAAGCTCGGGGGTAAATTCCACAATCGCCTGAACTGCAAGCTCACACAGATTGAGCTTAACCTTATTAAGCGTTACGTTACCTGTTGAAGCCTTTGAAGCCTCTATTAAATCTTCAATAAGGTGCTTCAGCTTTTCGGATTGAGCGTTAATAGTATCAATATAACCTTTTGCCTGCTCGTCATCAATGTTGCATTTTGATAACAAATCAGAATAATTTATAAGAGATGTGAGCGGAGTTTTAAGGTCATGTGACACATTTGTTATAAGCTGTGTCTTCATCTGCTCCTTCTTGACAGCCTCTGCAACAGCTTTTTCAAGCTGTGCATTGGAGCTGCTGAGGTTATCTGCCAAAGCAAGTAACGAATTCGCAACCTTGCGCCTATCCTCAAACACAACGTCCTTACCCTCACCTGAAGCAACGATGATTTTATCAAGATTTTTAACATATCTTGCAAGGCAATATACAACAGCTAGATTAAACACAGGCACAACAGGAATAAACACTAAAAGATAATGACATAAAAGCATTAATCCGAGATTTATAAATGCATATGCAATAAACAGGAAAATAACTTGAATTTTAAATGCCTTGGGCTTGTATTTAAACATTTTAAAGACTTTTTTGCAAAACTTAAAAACAAGTCTTAAGATTTTATATATTAATGTATTCTTTAACACAGACTCTTTGCATTTACCTTGTCTTACAAGGCTGCCAAGCCATTCTGTAAGTATTGCAAGCACGAATATGGCGGCAAAGAAAACATAGGTGAACAAATTTGTTACCAGGCCGTAGTTTTCAATATAATCAATAAGCAGGAATCCTACCGTTCCACCGAAAAGGGCGACAATGCCAAGTGACAACAGTGTATGAATATCATTCGGTAATTTATCAATGAAATAACACTCGGGCTTTGCTTTATCCTTTTTGCGACCTAATAATTTTAACCATAACACAAGCAAAGCAACACCAATTGCCACGCTTAATATAAATTGAATAATGAGATAATTTGGCTGTTGAGTCTGCGCAACATTGTATGAATCGTACATCTTTGAATAGACATCTTCCCCACTCCTGAAGGATTCGTCGTAAAACATACAAAGTACGCTACCATTGTTTAATGAAGCAGTTGATTCATCAATATCCACACTCTTAAAGCCCTTAGACTCAAACTTGTCGTTTACAAAGAGCACATAGTTATCCTTTTCCCTGATATCATCGGGGATTTTTTCTATATTGCTTACAACCTTACCATCAAGAGTAACAATGTAATATTTCAAGTTCTTACGGCTTTCAAGTGTACCAATAGCACCGATGCTGCTAAAATTATCATTATATATGTTGTCAACAGCATTATCATACTCATTGCTGATGTATTCCTCAACGTCCGCTTCACCATAGCTATACGGAATGTCGATATGAAGGTCAAACGACGATTTGTTTTCGGCAGATATATCAAAGGTTACAGAAAGCTTGCACGCCATTGAGCTTTGAAAGGCTTCATCACGGACAAGGCTTTCATACTGCAGGAACTCAAGTCCCTCTTTTGTAGCCAATGCATATTTGGCAACTGAAATGTTTTCGGGGATACCCTTGCTATAAAAGGCGTTGTAATTGCCCGAATCCATTGCGGTTGTTTCAGCACTCGTCTTTGTTAAACCCTCGGCTTCGGTCGTTGTTGTGGTTGTATTAGCCGAGGAGTGCAGCACCGTAGTTTCAACAGTTGATAACTCAATTTCAACCGAATTATAGTAATCAACCTGTACTGTAGTAACCTCACCACCAACATACTCACCATTAACATAAGGGTCGGCAGAATCCTCGTAAATAAAATATCCGTCGTCCCAATTTTCAACCGCATACTGAAGCTCAGCCTTGATCATATCTGATTTTGATTTTAAAAAGGCATCCTTAATTTCCTTAACCGCCTGTTCCTTTTGTGCCGCGGCAGAAGTGCTGAAGCTGTTGTAGTTTTCTCGCGCAACTGCAGCAGCATTGAAGTAATCCACAATTAAATAATCCGAAAACCTGCCTGTTTCCATAAAATGCTTATATTCGCACATAACAAAATTTTCAACCCCGAGAACATAAGCACTCAGTGCAAACTTGCCCGCTGTCAAAAAAGCAAACGAAAAAAGCAATAACGCCAATAACCAGCACAGAAATTTTATAATGACAGAATACTTAATATTTTTCAACCTTGTATCCAAGACCCCACACCACCTTTAAATATTTAGGTTCTTTAGGATTAATTTCAATCTTTTCGCGGATGTTTTTGATATGTACGGTAACTGTTTTTTCAATCTTGAAGGCAGGCTCATTCCAAACCGCTTCATAAATCTGTGAGCTTGAAAGCACTCTTCCCATATTCTTCATAAGATACTCAAGAATACTGTATTCACGTGCAGTTAGCTTAACAGGTTCACCATCAACGAAAACAGCCTTTGAATCAGTGTCAATAGACAGACCGCCTGTTATGATAGTGGTTTCATTTTTCACCATACTGCCAAGGGTTGCGTAACGCCTGATTTGCGAACGAACGCGTGCGACAAGCTCCAAGGGATTAAATGGCTTTGTAACGTAATCGTCACCACCAAAGCCAAGACCCGTTATTTTGTCAGTATCCTCACCTTTGGCTGAAAGAAAGATAATCGGAAGATTATGCTTCTCGCGTATCTTTACAGTTGCTCTCAAGCCATCAAGACGAGGCATCATAACGTCCATAACAAGGCAATGAAGCTCATTATGCTCAACCATATCAACAGCCTCAATGCCATCACAGGCAGTTAGCACATTATAGCCCTCATTTTCAAGATAAATTTTTATTGATTCAAGAATTGCTGAATCATCGTCACAAACAAGAACTGTGTACATTATTTAACCTCCGGAAGTTAAAATCAGGACAAAAACATCCGCCGATTGTCTTATCCTGATTGAATTTTACATCGCACGAATCAAAACGGGGTAATGAAAAAGTTAAGAAACAATAAAGATTACAAAATTATTTTACATCAAGCAATTTATCTTTTCAACTGAAAATACTTGAAATAGGCTTATGTAAACTGTATTATAAAGCTATGGTGAGGTGTGTTATATGAGTGATAAAATCATTAAAATATCAATGGAAAATGCTTCAACAACCAACAATGGTATATTTCAAGGCTGGGGCACAAGTCTTTGCTGGTGGGCGCACAGAGTAGGCTATTCACCTGTGCTGACCGAAAAATCAGCAAAGCTATTCTTTGGT
>JAGBTL010000057.1 GCA_017631355.1 Clostridia bacterium | reverse complement strand
CGGACTTGGTATGGGTAAAACTCGTTTTACTGCAGGTCTTGCCGAGGGAATGGGCATTTTTACCGAGGTTTCAAGCCCCACCTTTGCACTTGTTCATGAGTACAGAGGGGATAAAACCTTGTATCATTTTGATATGTACAGGATTACAACCTTTGAGGATTTGTGCTCAACAGGCTTTTTTGATTACCTTGATTGGGGCGGTGTTCTTGCTGTTGAATGGAGCGAGAATATCGAAAATGCATTGCCTGAGGACAAGCTTATTAAAATTGAGATTTTACGCGGCGAAAATGATGATTGCCGCATTTTAAGAATGAGTGGTGACAGTGTTTATGAAGATTCTTGGCGTTGATAGTACGGCTACTGCAGCAAGTGCCGCTGTGCTTGTTGACAATAAAATTGTCGCGCTTAATTATTCAAACACAGGTCTTACACACAGTCAGACACTTCTGCCCATGATTGAAGGCGTTCTTGCATCATCAGGCGTTTCTGTCAATGAGCTTGATTATATTGCAGTTTCCAACGGTCCCGGCTCCTTTACAGGTGTTAGAATCGGCGTTTCTGCAGTTAAGGGTATTGCACAGCCACTTAATATTCCTTGTGTTTCTGTTTCTACAACCGAGGTTATTGCAAAGCCTCTTGCAAACACAGGCTGCTACGCTGTTGCTGTTATGGATGCCCGCTGTAATCAGGTATATACTGCACAGTTTGATTGCTCGCAGGGCTTTGAAAGAGTTACTTCTGACGAAGCAATTACTATTGACGAGCTTGGTGCACAGTTAATGAATATTACAAAGCCGATTGTTCTCATTGGTGACGGCACAAGGGTTGCATATAACAAGCTAAAGGATATTGTTCCCGATATCAGGTGTGCAGCAGCTTCCGTTGTTTATCAGTCTGCTGCTGACGTATGCGCCATCGCTGCAGATAAAATATTATCAGATGAGTCAGGCTCAACCGCCCCTCACGATGTTTTGCCCAACTATCTTCGTCTTTCTCAGGCGGAGCGTGAATTAAAGAAAAAGAATAATAATTGAAAGGTTGATATAAATGTTAGTTTTAGCTTCAGACCATGCAGGTTACCCTCTTAAAGAGGAAATCAAGGCTTACCTTGACGGTAAGGGTGTTGAGTATATTGATTGCGGAACAGATTCTCCCGATTCTGTTGATTATGCTCAGTTTGCACAGAAGGCTTGTCTTAAGGTTACTTCAGGTGAGGCTGATTTGGGTATTCTTTGCTGCGGTACAGGTATTGGTATTTCAATGGCGGCTAACAAGGTTAAGGGTATCAGAGCTGCTTGCTGCTCCGATTATTTCAGCGCTAAATTTACAAGGCTTCACAACGATGCAAACGTGCTTTGTATGGGTGCTCGTGTTATTGGTGGCGGTCTTGCTTGCGAGCTTGTTGACGTGTTCATTAACACGGAGTTTGAGGGCGGCAGACATCAGCGCCGTGTTGATCAGATTACTGCTATTGAAAACGGCGAGATATTATAATGAATAAAATAAAAAACATTTACACGAACAATAAGCGCCTTATTGCTCGTGTAATTGCTATTTTGGTTGTTTTTTCATTTGCATTAGGTTTATTTACCGTGTATGACAATTTCAGGTTGGACGTTGAGTATATTCCTGTTTCGTCGTCCAAGATATCAGGTGACTTTAACGGCTTTAAAATTGTTCATGTATCTGATTTTCATAGCCGCGCATCCACGTTGGTTCAGAAGCAGATTTTTCAAGCTCTTGAAGATGAGCAGCCCGATATTATTGTTTTGACAGGGGATTTGATTGATTCCCGTTCGGTAGATATTTCCACTGCAATTGAATTTGCCGAAAGGCTTACAGACTTTACTGACGTGTACTTTGTTTGCGGCAATCACGAAAGTAATTATCTTATTGCGGATCAATGGGGTTATATGGATTTTATGGAGCAGCTTCGCGCAACAGGTGTTAAGGTGCTTACAAATGAAACCGAAGTCCTTTTTGCAAATGACGGCGGACGAATTTATATTCACGGTATTGATGATCCGTATCTTATCAAGGATAGAGTTGATATCAAAAAGGCTACGGAGTATATGTGCGCAAGTCTGACGTTGGGTGATGGATTTAATATCTTGCTTGCTCATCATCCTGAGCAGCTTGACGTTTATTCAGATTATGGCTTTGACGTTGTTTATTCAGGTCACGCTCACGGTGGTCAGATAACTCTTTTCGGTCTCGGCATTTATGCTCCGGATCAAAAAAAATTCCCTGAATATACAAGCGGCAAATACGTTATGGATAACACAACCTTAATTTTAAGCAGGGGAATTGGCTACAGTCTTGCTCCAATAAGATTTTTCTGTTCGCCACACATTATTGTTACGGAATTGAGTTCAAAGTAATAATTCTTACATTGTTTAAGCTTTAAATACTTGAGGTAGATTTTATGAATATTCTTGTTTTAAACGGAAGTCCGAAGGGCGACTACAGCATAACGCTCCAAACGGCAAAATATATTGAAAAATTTAATAAGGAGCATAGCTTTGAATACGTAAACGTTGGACAGCGTATCAAGGCCATTGAAAAGGATGCTTCATCTGCTTTGCAGAGTGTTGAGAATTCGGATTTAATAATATTTACTTATCCTGTGTACACCTTCCTTGCGCCGTATCAGCTCCACAGATTCATAGAGCTGCTTAAGGAACAAGGCGTTTCACTTGCAGGTAAGGTTGCAACACAAATAACAACCTCAAAGCATTTTTATGACGTTACAGCCCACAGATACGTTCAGGATAATTGTAACGATCTTGGATTAAAATATATCTCAGGTCTTTCTGCTGATATGGAGGATTTGTTAACAGAAAAAGGGCAGAAGGATGCTCTCGGCTTCTTTAAATATGTTTGTCATTGCATTGATAATGGCATCTTTGAGCCTGTTATTAAAACAACGTCACACTATAAAAGTATGCCTGTTAAGGCGGGGGAGCTGAATACCGAAAAAACAGGCGACGTTGTTGTTCTTACAAACTGTGAGGATGATGACCTTCAGCTTAAGTCAATGATAGACCATTTTTGTAACGTTTGTTCCTTTAACACACGTGTTATAAATCTCACAAAGTTTGCGTTTAAAGGCGGCTGCCTTGGTTGTATGAACTGTGCAACAGACGGAAACTGTGTTTATAAGGATGGATTTCAGGATTTGTTGAGAAATGAAATTCAAAAAACAGATGCAATTGTACACGCCTTTACCATAAAGGACCATTCAATGGGTGCGTCGTTTAAGTTATATGATGACAGACAGTTTTGCAATGGTCACCGCTCCGTTACAATGGGTATGCCTGTTGGCTATATTGTCAGCGGTGATTATACCTGCGAAACAAATCTGCAGACAGTTGTTGAGGGTCGCGCAAACGTTGGCGGTAACTTTATGTGCGGTGTTGCAACTGATGAGCTTGACCCGGACAATGCAATCCGTAAGCTTGCAACCAATCTCAAATTTGCTGTTGAAAACAAATATTCACAGCCAAGCAATTTTTATGGCGTTGGCGGTTCAAAGATTTTCAGAGACTTGATTTATCAGATGAAGGGTATGATGAAGGAGGACCACAAGTTCTTTAAGGCGCACAATCAGTATGATTTCCCCCATAAGAAAAAGGGTACGATGCTGCTTATGTACCTTGTTGGTGCTGCTCTTTCCAACTCGAAGATAAAATCAAAAATGGGCAATATGATGAACGAGGGTATGCTGATGCCTTATAAAAAGATTCTTGAAGAAAAGAATGATAAATAATAAAAATGCTTAAAACCATTTGGTTTTAAGCATTTCTTTTTTAGTATTTATCAATACAGGAAATACCCTGTGGGTAAAAATCGCTGACTGTTTTACCGTAGCAGGCTTTAACTGTGTAGGTGTATTTGACACCCTTAACCGCAGTTTTGTCAAAGTATGCTGCTCGCGATGAACCTGCTGATGTACCGATAAGTCTCCAGCCTGTTGTGTCAGTCTTTCGGTAAACGTAATATCCCGTTGTTCCCTGAATCGCCGTCCAGTTAATATACATACCGGTAGGGTAGCTTACGGCAGTTGTCATTTTGGGAGCGGATAATCTGCGGATAACGGTGGTTCTTGTGTAATATCCGCTTGTGTAGCCTTTTGTGCTGCCGCAAAATGCCTTTACCGTATAGCGGTAGTCAACACCATTAGCGTTTTTGATTGTTTTATCAAGGTAAGCTACGGATGTAGTGCTTCCAACGTAGCTCCAGTTTGAATATCCAACTCTGTTACGATATACGTAGTAGCGAGTAGTTCCCTTGATGGGTGTCCATTTAATACTGATACCGTCTATTGTATTGGTTAATGAGTTGATTTTCGGTGCGCTGAGATACTTGGTGAAAATGCCGTTTGCATCAAATTCACCATAGCCACCCTCATTACCTGAACGTACTGTGTAGCGCCAGTAATTGTTGCTTGTTGCAGTTTCGTCAACGAAGGAAACATCCGTTGTTGTGCCAAGATACTGCCAGTAGGTTTGACCTGCACCTCTGCGATAAACGCGGTAGTAATCAGAGCCTGCAGCAGGGTACCAGTTTACTGAAACACCGTCAACGGTATTTATAAGTGAGCGCATTAAGGGTGCCTTTGGTGTTAATTGGGGAATTTCCTTTTCCTCAATCAACTCCTCGCAAACGGTGCATTTAATATGACCGCTTCCGGGTTTATATAACGTTGCAGGGATATCAACTATTATTTTAGATGGTGTGTGTCCAAGACTTTCCGTTGTAATTTCAATCGTATCAAAGCCACATTGACAGGACATATCCTTGTAGCCCTCCTCTGTGCAGGTGGGGGCATATTCGTTGGAGTATATGTAATTGTGCGTGTGATTATCGCTGAGTATGTTTTCCCATATCTGCAAAAACTCAAGCTTACAGCCGTTAAAGGTGTTGTCGGGAGTTCCTATGTGGTTGTAATAAAAGTTCTTTCCGTTACACCAATCGTTGTCACGGGACGTTGCTTCACCATCAACAATAAGGCTGTTCAACGCACCAAGCTTTGTTCCGTTAACGAAAAGACAAACCATATTTTTGCCGTTTGCGGAAATTATATTTGATAATCTGTATTCGTTG
>JAGBTL010000007.1 GCA_017631355.1 Clostridia bacterium | reverse complement strand
AGTAGGCTTCTCCGGTGCCCACCGTTACAGGGGCGGCGTATGACGGTACGCTTGTAATAAGGGTGGTAGCAAAGCAGTCTTTGTCCCGTATTACGGGGCGAAGGCTTTTTTAAATGCAAAATGCAGAATGCAAAATGCAAAATTATCGGGGAAGCTCTGCTTCCGAACATCTTATAATTGCCAACGCAGTTCCGAATTTTGCCATTTACCATTTGCAATTTGCAATTTTATCTAAAGTATAATTTTGGAGGTAAAAGTCAATGTACGATCCTATTTCCCCAAATGTTAACTTTGTCGAGCAGGAAAAACAAATTGAAAAATTCTGGCGCGATGAAAAAATATTTGAAAAGAGCATTGAGGACAGAAAAGACGGCACTCCTTACGTGTTCTATGATGGTCCTCCCACAGCAAACGGCAAGCCTCATATCGGCCACGTGCTCACACGTGTTATCAAGGATATGATTCCCCGTTACCGCACAATGAAGGGCTGCATGGTTCCCCGTAAGGCGGGCTGGGATACACACGGTCTTCCCGTTGAGCTTGAGGTTGAAAAGCTTCTTGGCCTTGATGGTAAGGAGCAGATTGAAGAATACGGTCTTGACCCCTTTATCGGTCATTGTAAGGAAAGTGTTTGGAAATACAAGGGTATGTGGGAGGATTTCTCACGTACAGTTGGTTTCTGGGCAGATATGGATGACCCTTACGTAACCTACCACAACGAGTTTATTGAGTCTGAATGGTGGGCACTCAAGAAGATTTATGAGAAAAACCTTCTTTACAAGGGCTTTAAGATTGTTCCCTATTGCCCCCGTTGCGGCACTCCTCTTTCATCACACGAGGTTGCACAGGGCTACAAGACAGTTAAAGAGCGTTCAGCAGTAGTTCGCTTCAAGTTTGTTGGCGAGGATGCTTACTTCCTTGCATGGACAACTACTCCCTGGACACTTCCCTCAAACGTTGCACTTTGCGTAAACCCCTCAGACGTTTATTGCAAGGTTAAGGCAGCAGACGGCTTCACATACTACATGGCAGAGGCACTTCTTGACAAGGTTCTCGGTAAGCTTGCAACAGAGGATGCTCCTGCTTATGAGGTGCTTGAAACATACAAGGGTATCGACCTTGAGCATAAAGAGTACGAGCCCCTCTTCGATTACGTTAAGCCCATCTGCGACAAGCAGAACAAAAAGGCATTCTTCATCACAGCAGATAACTACGTTACAATGACAGACGGTACAGGTATCGTTCACATTGCACCTGCATTCGGTGAGGATGACGCCAAGGTTGGCAGACGCTACGACCTTCCCTTCGTTCAGCTTGTTGATGGCAAGGGTGAAATGGCAGAGCCCACACCTTATGCCGGAACATTCGTTAAGAATGCTGACCCCATGGTGCTTGTTGACCTTGATAAGGCAGGCCTTCTCTTTGATGCTCCCAAGTTTGAGCACGAATATCCTCACTGCTGGAGATGTAACACACCCCTTATCTACTATGCAAGAGAATCATGGTTTATCAAGATGACAGAGGTTAAGGACGACCTTATCAGAAACAACAACACCATTAACTGGATTCCTGAAAGCATCGGTAAGGGTCGTTTCGGCGACTGGCTTGAGAACGTTCAGGACTGGGGTATTTCACGTAACCGTTATGGGGGTACACCCCTTAACATCTGGGAGTGCGAGTGTGGTCATCGTCATTCAATCGGCTCAATTGAAGAGCTTAAGTCAATGAGTGACAATTGCCCCGATGATATTGAGCTCCACAGACCTTATATTGATGCAGTTACAATCAAGTGTCCCGAGTGCGGCAAGCAGATGCAGCGCGTGCCCGAGGTTATTGACTGCTGGTTTGACTCAGGTGCAATGCCCTTTGCACAGCACCACTATCCCTTTGAAAACAAAGATTTGTTTGAGGCACAGTTCCCTGCAGACTTTATTTCAGAGGCTGTTGACCAGACACGTGGCTGGTTCTATTCACTCCTTGCAATTTCTACACTCATCTTTAACAAGGCGCCCTATAAGAACGTTATCGTTCTCGGTCACGTTCAGGATGAGAACGGTCAGAAGATGAGTAAGTCAAAGGGTAACGCAGTTGACCCCTTCGATGCACTTGAAAGCTACGGTGCAGACGCTATCCGTTGGTACTTCTATACTAACTCTGCTCCCTGGCTCCCCAACCGCTTCCACGGAAAGGCTGTTGTTGAAGGTCAGCGCAAGTTTATGAGCACACTCTGGAATACCTATGCTTTCTACGTGCTCTATGCAAACATTGATAAGTTTGACCCCACAAAGTACAATATTGATGAGTGCAAGCTCACAGTAATGGATAAATGGCTCCTTTCAAAGCTTAACTCAATGGTTAAGACTGTTGACGAAAACCTCTCAAACTATCGTATCCCCGAGGCTGCAAAGGCACTTCAGGAATTTACTGATGAAATGAGTAACTGGTACGTTCGTCGCGGTAGAGAGCGTTATTGGGTACAGGGCGAAACAGATGACAAGACAGCGGCTTATATGACACTTTACACCGCACTTGTTACAACTGCAAAGACAGCAGCTCCCATGATTCCCTTCATGGCAGAATCAATTTACAGAAACCTTGTTTGCAACGTTGACAAGAACGCTCCCGAAAGCGTACACCTTTGCGAGTTCCCCGTTGTACAGGAAAACCTTATTGACAAGGACCTTGAAAAGAATATGGACGAGGTTGTCGGTATCGTTGTTCTTGGCCGTGCAGCTCGTAACGGTTCAAATATGAAAAACCGTCAGCCCCTGAGCACAATGTACGTTCAGAGTGATAAAAAGGTTGAAGGCTACTTCGTTGACATCATCCGTGAGGAGCTTAACGTTAAGAACGTTGACTTCGTTGAGGATGCAAGCAGCTTCGTTTCATACGTGTTCAAGCCCCAGCTTCGCACAGTAGGTCCCAAGTACGGCAAGCAGCTTAATGAAATCCGTGAAGCACTTGCAGGTCTCCCGTCATCTGCAAAGGCTACACTTGATGCAGAGGGCAAGCTTACCTTTGACCTTCCCGGCGGTGTGGTTGAGCTTACTGCAGAGGATATCCTTCTTGAAACAAAGCAGAAGGAAGGCGTGTTCACAGTTTCTGACAAGGGCGTTACAGTAGCACTTGATACAGAGCTTACACCCGAGCTTATTGAAGAGGGCTTCGTAAAAGAGCTTATCAGTAAGATTCAGACAATGCGTAAGGATTCCGACTTTAACGTTATGGACAGAATCACAGTTGCCCTTTCAGGCAATGCAAAGGTTCTTGAAATTGCAAAGAAGAACGAAGCCGCAATCTCCACAGTTGTTCTCTCCGATGCAATCGCTGAAGGTACAGGCGAAGGTAAGGAATGGGATATTAATGGTGAGAAGGTTGTAATTTCAGTTACAAGAGTTTAATATTTGGCGAATAACTTACGATTTCCGTCTTTTTGCGTCTGACTTGATTTAGTTCACTCGACGTATCTTGATACGCCTTTGTTCTCTAAATCGTCGTCATACATCAAAAATATGAAAATCAAACTAATGCGAGGACTTTAAAAGTTTGCTAAAAAGTAAATACGAAACAATATAGTTGTTGGCGGTCTACCTCTCTTAAACCAGAGAGGTAGACCGCCAACAGCTTTATTGTTCTGTATTTATTATTTACCACTTTATCTTATTT
>JAGBTL010000056.1 GCA_017631355.1 Clostridia bacterium | reverse complement strand
GACGTTGGCACGTTCAATTGCCATATCTGTACGAAGAACGCTGTATTTTTCAACTGCCTCGTCAACCTTTGACTTACGGCGGAGACCTGCAGTATCAATAAACATAAACTTGCCGTGGTCGTTTTCAACAAAGCTATCGGTAGCATCACGTGTTGTACCTGCGATGTTTGAAACAATCATTCTGTCCTCACCGATAATCTTGTTAACAAGTGATGATTTACCAACGTTAGGCTTACCGATAACGGCAACCTTGATGTAATCGTCCTCGTCATTATCCTCAACAAGATATTCCTCGGGCAGGTGTTTAAGCACCTCGTCAAGCAGGTCGCCTGTGCCGTGGCCGTGGACAGACGATACGGGAATAGGATCACCGAGACCAAGGTTATAGAACTCATAAAGCTCGGCAGGTGGAGCACCGAGACCATCGCACTTGTTTACTGCAAGGACAATGGGCTTACCGCTCTTCTGAAGCATTGCGGCAACCTCTTCATCCGTAGCAACAATGCCGTCGCGGACGTCGGTTACCATAATAATTACGTTTGCGCTATCAATGGCAAGCTGAGCCTGACGGCGCATCTGTGAAAGAATAATATCTGATGAATAGGGCTCGATACCGCCTGTATCAACAAGCATCATACTGTGACCAAGCCACTCGCAATCACCAAAAAGACGATCACGGGTAACACCGGGAACGTTATCAACAATTGCAAGGCGTGTGCCTGTAAGCTTGTTGAAAAGTGTTGATTTACCTACGTTGGGTCTGCCAACGATGGCAACAACAGGTCTTGGCATATTAAACACCTCCGTCAATTAACATATCCAAAAGCAGACACCCGTCGTTAGGTACTGCATAAGCTTTAACTCCTAAAAATTCCTCAAGCTCATCAAAGGTAACGTCATCAAGGAACCTATCCCCTTCATTGCGAAGTGAAACACGGGGAATCAGCAGGGCATCACCCAAGGGCTTGCCCTCAAGCTGCGCCTTAAAATCCTTACCCGTGATAAGTCCTGCAACAGTTACAGTTTCACCGAAGAATTTATTAACAATTTTAATTACGTTTACCTTTAAGCCCCTGAACCTTTCCTCCGCCATATGAGAAAGCTCACACAGAAGGTTATATGCGGCATCGCCTGTGGCAATGGTAACCGTGCGGTTCACTTCCCTTTCAGCTGTGTCTGCAAGGGCATTTGTAAATTCATCCTTAAGAAGTGCACACATACCAACGCCGTTATCAAGCTGTGAAAACTCGCCATAATAATCTGCATCGGGCAAGGGGCGCTCTGCTATAAGGTAAAATTCATCGGAAGCATAGGCTAAAATCTGACCGTCGTTATAAAAAGCGTAATGAGCATTGAACTCGTCAATAATATCAATTACAGCTGCAGCCTCGTCCTTAGTGTAGGTTCGCAATGGGTAAAGTCCGTCACGATACTTTGTAAGTCCAACGGGTACTGCGGCAATGCTTTTTACACAGGGCTTACGCTTGGCAAGCTCTGACAGTGAAAAACGAAGCTCATCACCATCATTAATTCCGGGGCAAAGAACAAGCTGTGTATTCATTTCAATTCCGTTTTCTGCAAGGCGGTCAATAATTTTAAGTGATTCGCCTGCGTGGGGATTTTTCATCATTTCCACGCGAAGCTGTGGGTTCATGGTGTGAACAGAAATGTTCACAGGTGAAATGTGCATATCAACAATACGCTGAACCTCACGCTCACAAAGGCCTGTAAGGGTGATATAGTTACCAAAAAGGAATGACATTCGTGCATCGTCATCCTTAAAATACAGGGTTTTTCGCATACCCTTGGGCATCTGGTCAACAAAGCAGAAAATACACTTGTTCTTGCAGGAGTGCTGCTTGTCCATAAGGTAGGTTTCAAACTCAAGTCCGATATCGGCAAGCTCATCGCTCTTGCGGATATTGAAGGTAAGCTGCTCACCATTACGGTTGACTGAAAGCGCGAGCTTACGTGACTGAATGTAAAAGCGGTAATCAAGCACGTCAAAAATGCCGTTTGAGTTAATAGAAACAAGCTCATCACCCGGCAAAACGCCTGCTCGGTGACCGTAAGAATCCGCAATAACGCCCTTTACAATAACAGACAAAGCTTCACACCTCCATCTTCCGAATTAAAGTCCAACAGGGCGGGGAGACTTTTCTCTCACCGCCCTCTGAAATACGAGTTGCAACTATTACAGATTAGTCTACTGCGATAACCTGCTTGCCGTTGTAGTAGCCGCATGCTGTGCAAAGTCTGTGAGTTCTCTTGAACTCGCCGCAGTTAGGGCACTTTACGATTGCAGCTGCATCCATTTTCCAAACGTTGGATCTTCTCTTGTCACGTCTTGCTTTAGAAACTCTTCTCTTGGGTACTGCCATTAGTACTACCTCCTATATAATGTTTAAAATAATTACTTACTCATCCAACAGCTGTAAGAGTGCCGCAAACCTTGGGTCTATCGGTGCTTTACAGTCACATTGGCTCTCGTTAAGGTTTTTGCCGCATTGTGGGCAAAGACCCTTACAATCATCGTCGCAAAGGTACATGGAGGGAAGAGCGAGATTGACATCCTCCTCAACAAGCGCATCAAGGTCAAGTCGCATATTGGGCACTTCAAGGAAAGCGTCGTTTTCGCCGCTTTCAAGGGCCACAACCAAGGTGTGCTGAAAATCATAATTGAACTGACGCTCAACATCCTTAGCACAGCGGTCACAGGGTGCCTCATACGTAAGACCAACACTTGCTGTAAGATTAACGATACCTGCTTTATTTTCAACAACGCCCTGAACCCTTACAGGTGCAGTCACAGGGTTGTAACCCGAAACGTCAATAGTGGAAAGTGAAAGCTCATAATCAAAGGGAAGCTTCATGCCCTCCGTATTGAAAATTGATTCAAGTTCGATAACCATACACATTACCTCTCAACATACCCGAATATTATATTATCTTAATCTCGTTTTGTCAATATAAATTTTTTATTTTTTTGACATTTTAGTAACAACAACAGACAGAAAAACAACCCCCTCTGCCGAGGGGGTTG
>JAGBTL010000055.1 GCA_017631355.1 Clostridia bacterium | reverse complement strand
TTCAGCCGTACCGACTGGCTCAGACTTATGGAATTTGTAAATTCAAAAAACTAACAGAAATCCCGAGGCTTTCCTATGAAAATAATGACCTTTAACACTCAGCATTGTCTGAATTACCTTGAACAGAAGATTGATTTCCCCCTTATGGCAAAGACCATTCTTGATTATGGTGCAGATATAATCGGCCTTAACGAAATGCGCGGTGAGGGTGAGCGTGAGGATTACACCGACCAGGTGCCTATGCTTTCAGCCTTAACAGAAATACCCAATTTCTATTTTGCAAAGGCTATTGACGTGGGCGGCAATAACCCTTACGGCAACGGACTGCTGACAAAATTCAAAATAACTGAGGCTGTAACCATTCCTATCCCCGACCCTGACACAAAAAACGGAACAGAGAACTACGAAACACGCTGTCTTTTAAAGGCAAGGCTTGAAAACGGCATTACCGTGCTTGTAACACACTTCGGCTTAAACCCCGAGGAAGCAGAAAATGCTGTAAAAACCGTTTGTGAAAATATGCCCTCTGAAAAATGTATTCTTATGGGTGACTTTAACGTTTCACCTGATAACCCTGTGCTCAACCCTATAAGGGAGCGCATGAAGGATACTGCTGACCTATTCGGCAGGGAGCTTCTTTCATACCCATCAGACAAGCCCGAGGTTAAAATCGACTACATATTCGTAAGCCCCGATATTGAGGTTATCTGCGCAGATATTCCCGAAATTATTGCATCTGACCACAGACCCCATACCGCAGAGATTAATTTATGAAACAAAATTATCAGCTTATAATGCAAAAGGAAATTGAACAGACCAAGGCTCTGCCACAAAAGCCCACTCTGCTTTTGCACGCCTGCTGTGCACCCTGCTCAAGCGCTGTGCTTGAGGTTTTAGCGGAGCACTTTGACCTTACAATTTTCTTTTATAACCCTAACATTTCACCAAAAAGTGAATTTGACTACCGTCTTGAGGAGCTTCACAGACTGCTACGTGAAATGAATTTAACAGAAATAACTATTATTTCCCCCGACTATGACGAAAGGGAGTTCTTCAACATTGCCAAGGGCAAGGAGGAGCTTCCCGAGGGTGGAGCTCGCTGTAAGGACTGCTACCTCCTCCGCCTCAAAAAAACGGCAGAGTATGCTAAAAACGGTGGCTTTGATTACTTTACAACCACACTTTCCGTCAGCCCCTACAAAAACGCACAGGCGCTTAACGAAATCGGCTGCGCTCTTAGTGAGGAATACGGTGTTAAATACCTGATATCCGACTTTAAAAAGGGCGACGGCTACAAGCGCTCCTGTCAGCTTTCGCGGGAATATAACCTTTACAGACAAAATTATTGCGGATGTGGCTTTTCAAAGGCACAGGCCGAGGAAAGGGAGAACAAAAAATGAGCTATAACCCAAATTCTTTAGACACAATCTGCGCTGCGCTTACCTATGCTATGGGCATTGATGCACCCGAAAGGGCAAATGCAAAAAATCCCGACCTGTCAGCATACGTTGACACAGCCTTCGGCGGCGAAAGGGCAGACCGTATTTTTATGTACAACCCCGATGCTATCGCACAATGGGTCTATGAAAAATATGCACACCTTATGGACGAGGCTATTGATTACACCGATATCAAGGTTCCCCTTTGCACCGTAATGCCCTCGGTTACACCCGTTTGCTTTGCCACAATGTACACAGGCACACAGCCCGACGTTCACGGCATAAAAAAATATGAAAAACCCGTTCTTGCCATTGACACTCTTTACGATGCGCTTATCCGCGCAGGTAAAAAATGTGCAATTATTGCCGACAAAAGTGCAAGCATGGCTCACATTTTCAATGAGCGCAATATGGATTACTTTGTATATGACACCACAGAGGAAATCAATGCCAAGGCAAGCGAGCTGATTATTAACGATGAATATGATTTTATTGCTGTATATAACGGCAACTACGATGCACTTATGCACCGTTGGGGTCCCGAAAGCATAGAGGCACTTGCAGAGCTTCGCAGCAACTCCTATGCCTTTGGCGAATTTACAATGCTTATCAGAAAATACTGGCAAAAGCACAACACGCTTGTGGGCTTTGCAATGGATCACGGCTGCCACGAAATTGACGGCGGCTGCGGCTCACACGGTCTTGATATGGAAGAGGATCTGAACATTGTTCACCTCTACAAGGCATATCCCAAGGAGAAATAATATGTCAAACGAAGAAATAAAAACAGAAGGCACGGAAAACGCAGAGGTTGTCCACAAGCGCAGAAAGCGTTATTCGGGCACACATCCGAAAAAATTTTCCGAAAAATATAAGGAGCTTAACCCCGAAAAATATGCAGACGACGTTGCACACATAATTTCACGCGGTGCAACACCTGCAGGTATGCACATCTCCATAATGGTTAACGAAATCCTTGAATTTCTTGATATAAAGCCCGGACAGATTGGTCTTGACGCCACACTTGGCTATGGCGGTCACACCAAGGCTATGCTCCAAAAGTTAGAGGGCAACGGTCACATATATGCCCTCGACGTTGACCCTATTGAGTCGGCAAAAACAAAGGAAAGACTCAACAAGGCAGGCTTTGGCGACGATATTCTCACAGTAAGACTGCAAAACTTCAAGGATATTGACAAGGTAGTCCTTGACACGGGCAAAAAGCTCAACTTTATACTTGCCGACCTTGGTGTCAGCTCAATGCAGATTGACAACCCCGAGCGTGGCTTTTCCTACAAGGTTGACGGCCCCCTTGACCTGCGCCTTAACCCACACACAGGCGTTACGGGTGCACAAAGGCTTTTGCAGCTTACACAGGCTGAAATTGAGGGAATGCTCCGCGAAAATGCCGACGAGCCATACGCTGACCGCATTGCAAGGGCAATTGTCCGCAGAAAGACCTCGGGCAGACCAATTCAAACCACCTCCGACCTGCGGAGCTGTATTGCAGACGCTCTTTCCTTCCTACCCAAGGGCGAGCAGAAGGAGGCAATCAAAAAATCCTGTCAGCGCACCTTCCAAGCCATAAGAATTGACATAAACAGCGAGTTTGAAGTGCTTTACGAATTCCTTGAGAAGTTACCCGACGTGTTAGCCCCCGGTGGCAGAGTGGCAGTGCTTACCTTCCATTCGGGTGAGGACAGGCTTGTAAAAAAATCCTTTAAGGCACTTAAAAATATGGGCATTTACTCCGACGTGGCGCGTGACGTTATACGCCCCACACCTGAGGAGTGCATTAAAAACAGCCGTTCAAAATCCCCCAAGATGAGGTGGGCTATCAGAGCGGATTATTGAGGTAAGTGGTATGAAAAAGATTTTTAATACTAAAAAACCTTTATTCTGGATAATTCTTGGTATTATTCTGACGGCAATCATAATCACAATAATTGTAATCAATCATTTTAATTCTGTTGATATTGGTATAATAGGCGGTGCAGACGGCCCCACGTCAATAATTGCTTCAAGCAAAAACGGTAACCCTGTTTTTCAGGCAACGGTTATTGAGGTGAACGGTGACGTTGTTCTCGTAAAGCCCGCAGAAAGCTCCGATGCCGCAAAATCTGCGGATAAAATTTACGTTCCGCTCACCGATATGCACAAGGAAATCCGTACAAAGCTTAAGGCAGGAACAGAAATCATCGTGGAGTATGACGGCACGTTGCAGGAAACCTACCCTGCCACAGTGGGCACGCTCTATGATATTTATATTATTGAATAATATTGATTTCACAAAATTTTAGTGATAGAATGAAATTATAAGATATTAGGGGGTAACAATATGTTATTAATGTTTGCACAAATATGGAAGGAGCTTACCGCCACAATTCTCAGCCTTATTCTTACCTTTGGTACAACTATCGGCACAATCGTGCCTGCAACCACAGGTGGCTCGGCTGACTATTTTGACGGTAACGTTAAAAACGTTATTTACCTTATCGGTGACGGTATGGGCTTTAATCACCTTGAAAAGGCAAAAAAGGAGCGTTCCATCAGCCTTGTTATGGACACCTTTGAGGAGCGCGGTGCATCTATGACCCGCTCATACACAAGCTCCGTTACTGACAGCGCCGCAGGCGGTACTGCACTCTCCACAGGTGAGCGCACCTTCAACGGTGGTATCGGTGTTTATTTCTCCGATTCCAATGCAGTTTTCTCATATCCCAAGAACATCACAGAGCTTTGCCTTGAAAGAGGGATGATGACAGGCGTTATCACATCTGACGAAACCTCAGGTGCAACTCCCGCTTCCTTCTCCGCACACGAATCTGACCGCGGCAACACAGAGGAAATCACCGAGGATCAGCTCAATTCAGGCATCAACCTTATCTGGGGTACATCAAACGGACTTGTAACCGAGCACGACGCCAAGGTTAAGGGCTATCAGCTTATTACAACCTATGACGAAATGATGGCTCTCCCCGAGGGCAGCAGCAGCTTTGGTCAGTTCACAAATAACCTTTGGACACTCCAGCAGTCTGATGCAAGCACACCCACACTTGAGCAGATGACAATGAAGGCCATTGACCTTCTTGATGATACAGACGAGGGCTTCTTCCTTATGGTTGAGGGCGCACACATTGACAAGCACTCACACAGCAACCTTGATGACAATATGACTGAGGCTGTTGAAGCTTTTGACAAGGCTATTCAGTATGCGCTTGAATATGCAAAGAACGACGGTGAAACACTTGTTATTGTAACCGCTGACCACGAAACAGGCGCGATCGTGCTCAATGACGACGGCAGCTATTCCTTCACAAGCGGCTCACACTCAGGCGTTGACGTTCCCTTGCTTGTATATGGCACCGACAAGCTCCTTCGCGGTGACGAGGTGATCAATAACTACGAGGTACCCATCCGCATTGCTTATACACTCGGCTTTACAGAGGATCAGTTCCCCTACGAGGTAATGGTTGCGGCATAAAAAGCAAATATAAAAACATAGCCACACACCAATTCGGTGTGTGGTTTATTTTATAGCTTATTAAATTTTATGGTAATGTAAACGAGCACCGCTGCAAGTGCTTCGGCAACAATATCAAAAATATCAAAGGTGCCTGTGGTTATTCCGAAAAGCTGAAGCAGCTCAAACAATATGCCAAGCCCTGCAACAATTATGGGTGCGGTCACCGCCCTTTCAACAAAGCAGCTCAGGGCAAGTGTGAACGCCACAACCCACAAAAAATCTGCACCCCAGCTGAAAACAACCGTTTTAAAGACTGTGTCGGGCACTATCTGCGGCAGGCTTATGAAGTGGAAAATGTCGTTCACATAGGTTCCGCT
>JAGBTL010000006.1 GCA_017631355.1 Clostridia bacterium | reverse complement strand
CAGGTTGAAGGTGATAAGGCTTATAACCTCCTGTCCCTGTGCACCGAACACCTGACAGGTGTAAACGTGCTTTTCTGCGGAATAGTGGTATTTGTTGGTGTTGTCCGTGGGGTAAACCATCAGAAGCTCGTTGAAGCCGTCCTTGTTAAAGTCAATGCGCTCAGTATAAGCTACTGAATATTTTTCATTGTATTTCTTGAAAAGCTGGTCGTATTTTTCAGCTATCTGCTTCGTGGCCAATGAAGGTGTAGTAACGCTGGGGGTATATTGAGCAGGTACGGTTTTTTCAAGACCTAACTCAATCTTTACTGCATCAAGCTGCTCAAGGCACTTTTTGAAATTGTAGATTGCAGGCTCCACGTAGCGTGTGATAGCCCTTTTGCCCTCGTTAAAGGTGAACTCTGAGCAGGTTTCACCGTTCAACAGAAACAGGTTGCTTGAGGGTGAGCCCTTTTCAACAGCAATAACGTTGTCGGTCACAAACTCCGTTCCGTTAAAGGACAGGTACTGATATTCAAGGAAGCTGTGGTTGTAGGTGGTTATGGGCTCCGCCTTTTCCGCGTCGTATATTTTCAGGGGATAATATTCCATTTCCTTGGTGTACATGCGCACCTGAAGAAGTCCTGTTTTGCTTTCATCCGAGGTAAAGCAGAGTGTGCGGCCTGTAAAATCGCAGCCGATAGTATTGGCAACTGCGGTACGGATATCAGTAATTGCAAGGTTGCACTCATAAATGCGCTCTGCCGTGCCCTCAAGGCTTGCATAAATATGGCAGGTGAGAGCGCCGCTAAGGTCAACCTCCCTTGTGTTCTGGTCAAATATAATCAACAACTCGTCGGTGCCGTTGCTGTCAAAATCTATAAGCTCAAGGTAGGAAACACCACCAAGAGCATCGTTGGGGGAGTATGAAGCTCTGTCGGTGGATATGGTGCCGTATAGGTCCTCGTATTTGTTTATTATTTCGCAGTATTGTGTTGTTAAATCCTTTTGAGTGCTTCCGCAGGCGGTGGTTAAAATAATAACCGACACACAAAGTATTATAGAAACAAGCTTTTTCAAAAGCACACCTCACTTCCTTTGGGAATTATATCATTACAAAAAAGCAATGTCAAACAAAAGCCCTGATACACAACGTATCAGGGCTTGGCTTTATATTTTTGCAATTCCCAAAGCATCAAGGATAGATGATACAAGGATGAGAACAATGCAGATGGGTGCAACGTACTTTATGATAACTGTGAAAAGCGTTTTCCTTTTGAAGGTGCTGCCATCCTCAATTTCCTCAATAATTGCCTTTGGCTTTATAACGTAGCCAACAAGAATACATGTAAGGAATGCAACAATGGGCATAAGCACGCTGTTGCTTGTAAAGTCAAAGAAGTCAAGGAATGCCATACCAAAGAGCTTAACGTCACTTAAGGTGCCGTAGCCAAGGCATGAGGGAAGTCCCAATGCAACACAGCCGATGAACACACCGATGCAGGTTGCCTTGCGGCTCCAACCAAACTTGTCAATGAAAATTGAAACAACAGTTTCCATAAGTGAAATTGATGAGGTAAGCGCAGCAAATAATACAAGCACAAAGAAAACTGCACCGATAATGTTGCCGCCAACCATACTCTCAAACACCTTGGGGAGAGTAACAAACATCAAGCCCGGACCCTTGCCGAGTGCTGTTTCGTCACCGCCGGAGAATGCGAAAACAGCAGGAATAACCATAAGACCTGCAAAGAATGCAATACCTGTGTCAAAAAGCTCAATCTGCTTGACAGAGCCCTCAAGGCTTACGTCCTTTTTCATGTATGAGCCGTAGGTAATCATAATACCCATTGCAAGTGACATTGAGTAGAAGAGCTGACCCATAGCAGCAAGCACGGTTGTGGCAGAGAATTTGCTGAAATCAGGCTTTACGTAGTAGATAAGGCCCTCAATAGCACCGGGCATAAGCAGGGAGTAAATTGCAATGAATACAGTAAGCACAACAAGAATGGGCATCATAATCTTGCTTACCTTTTCAATACCCTTTTCAACGCCCAACAGAACAACCAATGCAGTAATTGCAAGGTAAATCAGGAACCAGCCCACAGGCTCGGATGAGGAAGAAATAAAGCTGTCAAAGAATCCATCGGCAGTAGCGCTTGCCATATTGCCTGAAATGAACACAGTAAGGTACTTTATAATCCAACCACCGATAACTGAGTAGTAGGGCAAAATGATGATGGGAACAAGTGATGCAATAATTCCCACAAAGCCGAAGCGTTTGTCAAGCTTTTTGTATGCTCCGATAGCACTCAGACCTGTTTTTCTGCCGATTGCAATTTCAGCACACATAAGTGCAAAGCCGAAGGTGAGTGCAAGCACGAGATAAACTAACAGGAAAATACCGCCGCCGTACTGTGCCGCAAGGTAGGGGAAGCGCCAGATGTTGCCAAGACCTACCGCAGAGCCTGCGGTTGCAAGAACAAAACCAAGCTTTCCTGAAAAGCTGCTTCTTTTTTCTGACATAAAATAAACCTCTGTAAATAAAAAATTTCTTTGCTATTATTACATATTCTGCGTAAAAAAACAAGAGGAAATTATAATAAAAGAAAAGAGCCTGACGAGGAGGGCAAGCTGTGTGCTTGCTGCCTCCGGACAGACTCTTTTTTGTTTTTATTAACCTTGTCAGAAGCTGCCGCCGGCACCGCCGCCACCGGTGCTTCCACCGCCACCGCGGAAACCACCACCGCCACCGAATCCGCCGCCGCGGAAACCTCCGGAGCCGCTGTGGTGAGATGAGCTCCTTGATGGCATAAATATGAGGCGTATAAGCGCCAAGGCTAATTGCTTGCGCCTTTCTCTGCACCTTATGCGATACATAAAGGCGTTGTTTGTTCCGTTGGTTTTGTCAGCCCTTTTAAGTCTGAGGTACTTTATGAACTGACTGAAGGTGAATACCGCATAGAACAATATGGGTGATGAAATAAAAATCAACATTCTTGTTAAGTCGTCCTCAGTAAATTCTGCGGCTTCGTTATAGGTCACCGCAGGGAGCTCATAGTCGCCCAAGGTGTCCAGACCATATTCCTCTGTTGCAACAACGCTGACAATGGCATCAAAAAGCATTTTTGTACCTGTGTCAAAATCATTTTCTCTATAATATGGCATTGCGTAGGTGTCACGAAGGGAGCCCAGCTTCGCATCGGTAAGGGTGCCCTCAATGCCGTAGCCTGACGTAATCCACATTTCACGGTCGTTCACGCTGAGTAAAATGAGAACGCCGTTGTCCTTATCCTTATCTCCGATACCCCATTCCCTGAAGACCTCAACAGAATATGAGGAAATATCTTCTCCGTCAAGGGTGTCAACTGTTAAAACACACACCTGTGCAGTAGTTGCGTTATCCAACTGAAGCGCGGTGTTTAATATATGTGCCTCAGTTTCATCGGATAAAACGTCTGCATAGTCATTCACGTAAAATTCCGTGGTGTGACTTGGGGCTGCACCTAAAAGAACAGGGCAAAGAGCAATAAGAGAAAGCAGCAGAGCTATTCTGCGGAATTTTCGGTTATTGCATTTTTTCATAATCAGTCACCCAACAGCTCGTCAACAGAGGGGGCATCCTGTGCGCCCTCGTCTGCTTCAAAATATTCTGCCTTTTCAAAGCCGAATATGCCTGCGAAAACGTTTGCGGGAAATTTGATGATTTTGTTGTTGTATGCCTGTACTGTGTCGTTGTAGTCCTTGCGTGCGGTAGCAATTCTGTTTTCACTGCCCTCAAGCTCATCCATAAGCGCAACGTATGTTGTGTCAGATTTAAGCTCAGGATAGTTCTCCACAACCAGTGTAAGACCCTGAAGTGCAGAAGTAAGCTCCTGATTTGCCTGTGCCTTGTCTGCAACAGTATCAGCACCTACAAGCTTTTCGCGGGCAGCAAGCACCTTGTCAAAAACCTCTGTTTCGTGCTTTGCAAAGCTTTTTACACTTGCAACCACGTTGGGGATAAGGTCTGCTCGCCTTTGCAGATAGGTGTCAACGTTTGCCTCGGCACTATCTACCGACTCGCGTGCGGTAACGAGTGTGTTGTAGTTTGAAACACACATAGCACCGATAATTGCAATAACTGCCACAATGGCAATAATGATGATTGTACCTTTTTTCATAACGTATCCCTCCTGAATATCGTTTGATTTAATTATATACGCCGATTGTTAACAAATTGTGTAGCATTAGTGATATTTCGGTAAATAATCACCGTGTGTAGCAATAAGGTCGTCAACCATTTTTTTGATGGTGTCAATATCAAGCTCGCTGCCTGTGTGGGGGTCAAGCATTGCTGCCTGATAGATGTGCTCAAGCTTTTTGGTGTGAGCAGCCTCAATGGTAAGCAGCTGAACGTTGATATTTGTCATGTTCATAGCCGCGCACTGTACGGGGAGTGCACCAACGTAGCAGGGCTGAACGCCTCTGCCGTTAACAAGGCAGGGTACCTCAACGCATGCCTCGGCAGGAAGGTTTGTAATAAGGTGGTTTGAGTTAAGCACGTTACCGCCAATCTGATAGGGAGTACCTGTTACGATAGACTCCATAATGTGTGAAGCATATTCGTTTGAGCGGCTGTGCTCCTTAACGCCTTTTTCAAGCATTTCTGCATATTCCTGTTTCCACTTTGCAATCTGGTTTACACAGCGGCGAGGGTATTCATCCAACGGAATGTTGTATTTTTCAATAAGCTCGGGGTATTTGCTCTTGATGTAGAACATATTGTACTCTGCGTTGTGCTCGCTTGACTCTGTGCAGTAGTAGCCGAAGTTTTTGATGTATTCAAGGCGCACCTTGTTGCCGAAGTCGGGGTCGTTAAGCTTTTCGTCAATTTTTGATTTGATTTCGGGGTAAAGGTCGTTGCCGTTTTTATCCTTGATTTCAAGGAGCCATGCCATGTGGTTGATACCTGCAATAAGCTCCTTTCGGCCCTCAAGCTTATCCTGCATACCAAGCTGCTCAAAAAGGTCGGAGGAGCAGGTCTGCACGCTGTGGCAAAGACCAACTGTGTTTACACCTGTGTATCTCTGCATGTAGCCTGAAAGCATAGCCATGGGATTGGTGTAGTTAAGGAAGAGGGCGTCGGGGCAAACCTCCTCCATATCGCGGGCAAAATCCTCAAGCACGGGAATGGTGCGGAGTGCACGCATAATACCGCCGATACCAAGAGTATCACCGATAGTTTGACGAAGTCCGTATTTCTTGGGAACCTCAAAGTCAATGATTGTGCAGGGGTCATAAAGACCAACCTGAATGGCATCTATAACAAAGCTTGCACCGCGAAGAGCGTCCTTGCGGTTTTCAACGCCAAGGTAGCATTCAACCTTGCCGTAGCCACCCTTTGCCTTGCGTATAGCCTCGATTATAGTATAGCTTTCCTTAAGTCTGTCGCCATCAATATCGTAAAGTGCAAAGGTGCTGTCGCGAAGTGCCTCGGAGCACATACAGTCACCAATAACGTTACGTGCAAAAACGGTGCTGCCGGCACCCATAAATGTAATTTTCATATTATCTACCTCTTTCTAAGGTTATTTGATTTAATAATAATAAAAAACAGAGGGTAATTCAATGACCGCAACATAGAAAAACAACCTGTTTTTTTGTGCAATTTGCAAACAAGTGTTTGTTTGAGGTGATTGCACAAACAGCATAGTGTGTGATATAATTTACGTATCAACAAATGTGAGGACGATAGCTATGAGGGAAAATAGAAAAACTCAGATGTTTGAACTCGCTATGTGCATTGCTCTTTTGGTTTCAGCAGTTGTGTTCACAAGGGACTATGTACAGACCCGCGACAGGCTTATTGCAGAGTGGTACCCTGTGGAGGTGTACGGCTTCAGCACGGAGTATGGCTTCGGTGAGGACTCCGTGTGGCTTGACTCAGAGGAGCTTGCAGAATATCAGGCTGTGACCGATGAATATAACAGCGGCGTTTGCTACGAGCTGCTCAGTCCTGAGGAACAAATCGTTTATAACGCTTTTGAATATGCGTGGGACAATAACTATAATTATATCTACGTTGTTGACGATGCAGGCTATAAGGATGGCAGAGATATTACCGATATAGTCACCCTGCTTTCCTCGGATTCACCGCTGCTGCAGCAAAACGTGGATTATAAGCTGTGGGAAACGGATATGACCTTTTCCGAGGCTATTATGGGTGAGCTCGCAGAAAAGAAAATAGCAGGCACAATTATAGAGGTTGACAATTTCACGATGGAGCGCACCGAAACCGTGCTGACAGCCGTTGAGGAGGCTAAAAAAATAAAGCTTGATTTCAGCGAGGCAACAACCGACGCCCAAAAGGCAAGGGTTATTTATGATTACGTAGTAAAAAACGTTGAATACAGCGAGGATGAAGCATCATCAGCATATTACGAGGCTGACCAGCTTTACGATGCGGTTGTTGAAAAGGAAACTATTTGTGACGGCTTTTCAAATATGTATTCCCTGTTGTGTAATATGAACGGAATAAGGTGCTATGAAAAGGTTTATGATCCTGATATTATAGAGCCGAAAAATACCACGGATAACGGGGAGGATAAGGAAAGCCCTGCTGAAGAGGATAAAACTCCCCAAAACACGGGCGAGGGTCACACATGGTGTGTGGTTATGCTTGACGGAAAGTGGTATAACGTGGACGCTACTGTTACTCAGAGCAACGATGAGGACACAATGTGGCTGGATTTTAAATTCGGCTTTTCCGATGATATGCAGCTTTATGAAAACTATCTTGACGGAGCCTTACCGGAGTGTCAGACGTGCCTGTATGACAATTACCTTGTGGTTGAGGGCTACGATGATTTCGTTTCAGTTGTTGGTGATGCTGTACTTGAAGCAGAGGATAACGAGCTATACGTGTGCGTGAAAAACACCGAAAAGGGTGATACCTCGTATAAAAGCTATTTTCAGGAAATGGCATATTATACAGGCTCCTCGGTATATTCAAGCACAATAGACAGCGGCTACGTTCACCTTCATCACATAGAATTACGATGAAATGGTATATTTATACAGATAAATGAAACAAAATGAAAATTTCGGTTGAATAGATGTATATTATATGATATTATATTTACTATCTTATTTTTAGGAGTGAAATTATGGAAAAATCCACACAGATTTTAATTGCCATGGTTATTTATATGGCAGTTGTTATCGTAATCGGTCTTGTGTTTGCAAAGCGCGCAAACAAAAGCTCCGAAAACTACTTCCTTGGCGGACGTTCACTCGGTCCATGGGTTACAGCAATGAGTGCTGAAGCATCTGATATGAGCGGTTGGCTTCTTATGGGTCTTCCCGGTGTTGCATATTGGTGCGGTCTTGCCGATGCTGCTTGGACTGCAATCGGTCTTGCGGCAGGTACATACATCAACTGGCTTGTTGTATCAAAGCGCCTCAGAAGATACAGTGTTCGTGCAAACAACTCAATCACATTGCCCGAGTTCTTCTCAAACCGTTTCCGTGAAAACAAAAAGGTTATTGTTTCAATTTCCGCTTTGTTCATCCTTATTTTCTTCACAGTTTATGCATCAAGCTGCTTTGTTACCTGTGGTAAGCTTTTCGCAACACTTTTTGGTGCATCTTATGTGACTATGATGATTGTTGGTGCAGTGTTTGTGCTTCTGTATACAATTCTCGGTGGCTTCCTTGCAGAAAGCGCATCTGACTTTTTGCAGGGTATTGTAATGTTTGTGGCTCTTACAGTAATCGTTGTT
>JAGBTL010000054.1 GCA_017631355.1 Clostridia bacterium | reverse complement strand
CCGACTATCTCAACGAAACCTTTGATGAGCCTACAGTTGCAATTGCTTACGATTCACGTATTAAATCAGACGTGTTTGCTGAAAGCGCAGCTTGTGTTCTTGCTGCAAATGGCGTTAAGGTTTATCTTTTTCCTGAGCTTATGCCCACACCCATGCTTTCATTTGCAGTTCGCAGACTTCATTGCTCATCGGGTATCGTTATTACTGCAAGCCACAACCCCTCAAAGTATAATGGCTACAAGTGCTATGACCCCACAGGCTATCAGATTACTGATGAGGCTGCAGCAAAAATTTACAGCTATATGAAGAGCGTTGATATGTTTGACGGCGTAAAGCGTATGTCTTTTGAAGATGCTCTTGCAAACGATATGGTTGATTATATTGAGGATTGGCTCAAGGATGAGTTTATAGAATGTGTTCTTGATTGTGCAGTCAATAAGGATGCTGTTAAAAAATCAGGTCTTAAGGTCCTTTACACACCCCTTAATGGTACAGGCAACAAGCCTGTTCGCCGTGTTCTCAAAAAGCTTGGTGTACAGGAACTTCAGGTTGTAAAATCACAGGAAAAGCCCGACGGCAATTTCCCCACTTGTCCTTATCCCAACCCCGAAATCCGTCAGGTGTTTGAGGAAGGCCTTGCAATGACCGAGGAGTTCCCTGCAGATATTATGATTGCAACTGACCCTGACTGTGACCGTGTTGGTATTGCTGTGCGTGATAATGGTGAATATAAGCTTATGACAGGTAACGAGGTTGGCGCAATGCTTTGTGAATACCTTCTTTCACAGCTTAAAGAGCAGAGCAAGCTCCCCGAAAACCCCGTTATTGTTAAAACTATTGTTACAACGCCTCTTATTTCTGCTATTTGTAAGGAATATGGTGCAGATATGCGCGACCTTCTTACAGGCTTTAAGTATATCGGCGAGTGCATCACAGAGCTTGAGGCGCAGGGCGAAGAGGGTAGATACGTTCTTGGTCTTGAAGAAAGCTACGGCTACCTTACAGGTATCCACGCTCGTGATAAGGATGGCGTAAATGCTGCAATGATTATCTGTGAAATGGCAGCCTATTACAAAACTCAGGGTATTACCTTGTGGCAGTTTATGAACAGCGTGTATGAGAAGTATGGTTACTTCTTTAATCAGCTTGACAACTATGCCTTTGAGGGCGCTGCAGGTATGCAGAAAATGGCAGATATGATGGATGACCTTCGTAACAATCCTCCCAAGGAGATTTGCGGCAGCAAGGTTAATTGGGTTGGTGACTATAAAACAGGCGTTACAACTGATGGTGATACAGGTCTTCCCAGATCAAACGTGCTTTCCTTCAGAATGGAAAGCGGTGATGCAGTTATTGTAAGACCTTCAGGCACAGAGCCCAAAATCAAAATCTACATTACTGCAAAGGCAACTTCAAGAGAGGAAGCGGAAAACAAGCTTAGTGTTATCTCCGATAGCGTTAAGGTGCTTTTAGGTATTGAATAATGTTTAAGGAAAAAACAAAAAGGATTATCTGCTTTGTCCTTGCAGGGATAATGGTTCTCAGCGTTGGCGCTGTAGCAATTTCAGTTGTTTTCGGATAAAAAATGCGGTCTGCTGTTATTACAGCAGACCGTTTTTGCTTTGATTAGCAGCAGCCACAGCCGCAACCGCAATCGTTAGCTCTTGCTTCGCAACCGTTGTTACCCTGATTGCAGCAAACAAGGATGATGATTATAAGGATAATAATCCATGAGCAATTATTACCGCCGTTGAATAAGCAACCCATTCTTAATCCCCCTTTCACTGCATAATATGTAATTGATAAATTTTTGTTACGCTGAATATAATAATTTTTTGCGAACAGAATAATTACATAAATTTATAAGGAGAGTTGTTATGAGTTTATTTAATTTTGATGGCGTTAATAATCCGACCGATTATCAGGATGATGATATGGATTTTGAATATTCTGATGAGTTTATCTATGAGGATGAATTCGGTGAGGCAGACAGATATTATTTATAATAAAGTATAAATACTGTTCTTGAATTGTTGTGATATTTGTCGTATAATATAGGCAGTAATTGTAACCCACGAGGTGATAACAATGATTTGTCAGAATTGTAATAAAAACGATGCAACACTTCACATGAAGCGCATTATAAACGGCAGGGCGGCAGAGGTGCATCTTTGCTCTGATTGTGCTCGTTCACTGGGCTATGGTGAGGCTTTTTCCGGCTTTGGTCTTGGTTTTGGTCATTTGCTTGGTGAATTGCTTTCATCCAACGAGAACGGGTCTGCAAACAGTATGCGCTGTCCAGCCTGTGGCAAAAGCTTTGAGGAAATTGCCGAGGATGGTAAAATGGGCTGTGCGGAGTGCTATGCAGTTTTTTATGACAGACTTTTACCCACACTAAACAAAATTCATGGCAAAACCTCGTATATGGGCACCAAGCCCCAGACAAGCGGTAATAGTGCCGCTCCTTCAATTAGCCTAGATGAGCTGAAAAATGCTCTCAGCGAGGCGATAGAGCGACAGGATTTTGAACTTGCCGCAAGCCTTCGTGATCAGATAAATGAGCTTGTAAGGGAAGGGGGCGCTCTTTAATGTGTGCAAAATGGTATCTCGGCACAGGTGCACAGAATGACGTTGTTATTAATACAAGCATTCACCTTGCCCGAAACCTTAAAACCTGTCCTTTTCCTGCAAGGTTAAATCTTCCTGAAAAGTTGAAGGTGAATAGCATAATCAAGGGGGCTGCTGATTCAATTCAGGACTATAGCTTCAATTATGCTGAAATGAAAACACTTTCTCAGGCGGAGGTTGTTTCCCTTGCCGAAAGGCACCTTGTCAGCCCTGAATTTGCCTCCTCTCGCGACGGCAGAGCTTTGCTTCTTACCGAGGATGAATCCGTAAGCATAATGCTTAATGAGGAGGACCATATCCGTTTGCAGGTTATGTATGCAGGCTTCGCTCTTGATGAGGCTTATCGTACTGCATCTATTATTGAAAAGGAGCTTTCTTCAAAGCTTGATTTTGCATTTGATGACAGGCTCGGCTATCTTACACAAGACCCAACTGCTTTGGGCACGGGTATGAAGGCATCGGTTGTGCTTCATCTTCCCGCACTTGTTTCTACCTCGCAGATAACAAAGCTTATCACAACAGTTTCAAAGCTTGGTCTTTCTCTTCGTGGCTCCTATGGCGAGGGCGCAGCAGCAAAGGGTGATTTGTTCCGCTTGAGTAATACTATTACCTTAGGCATATCAGAGCGCGCCGCTATTGAAAACCTTAAGTCAATTGCACTTCAGATTGCAGCACAGGAGCGTTCTGCACGTGAAGAACTGTTTAAGGCGCCTGTTACCGAGGACAGAATTTATCGTGCTTATGGCGTGCTGAAGTATGCTCGCCTTATTGATACAAGTGAGTTTATGGATTTGATTTCACTTGTTCGTCTTGGTGCAGTCAAGGGTATAATTAATATGGATTGTGCTCAGATTGAGGCGCTAATGATTCATATGCAGCCTGCAACAATTTCGCTTTCAGTTGACCGACCTCTTGATAGAACCGAGCGTGACAAGCTCCGTGCAAAGCTTGTAAGACAAACACTTTAAGAAAATATGGTGAGTATATTCGCAAGATTATACTCACCATTATTTATCGGTAATTTTTTATATTGCTAAATTTGAGTGCTTGTGTTAGAATACCTCTTGTTATTAAATTGGAGTAGTGATTATGGAAGAAAAAATTAAACGAACTAAATCTCTTGGGGCATCCTTCCTTCTGATGATTGCCGCTTTTATATGGGGTACAGCCTTTGTTGCACAGAGCAAGGGTCTTGAGCAGATTGGTAATTTCACGTTCCTTTGCCTTCGTTCTTGTCTTGCAGTCGTTGTTCTCACACCTGTTTCTTTTTTTATCTTTAACAAGAATCGCAAACAGATAGGCGAGGGTGAGCACGGTGAAAATAAAAGCTTTATGTCAAAGCGCCTTATCCTTGGCGGTGTTCTTTGTGGTGCATCTGTTTGTGCTGCATCAGCAACACAGCAGTATGGTATAATGCTTTCAGGTGTTGGTAAATCGGGCTTTCTTACAACCCTTTATATTCTTATGGTGCCGCTTCTCGGACTTGTTTTTCGTCGTAAGGTAAAGCCTGTTTTGTGGGTTTGTATCGCCATTGCTACCTGTGGTATGTATTTCCTGTGTGTAACCGAGGCAGGCTCAATCAATGTTGGTGATATTTTCCTTATAACCTGCGCCTTCCTTTTTGCTGTACAGATTATGATTGTTGACCACTTTGTTAAAACAGTTGATGGTGTTCGTCTTTCTCTTATTCAGTTTTTTGTAGCGGCAGTAATTTCTGCAATATGTATGTTTCTTTTTGAGGACGTTGACCCTGTTGCTATCGGTGATGCTTGGTTTTCAATATTCTATGCCGGTGTTTTATCATCAGGTATAGCTTTTACCTTGCAGATTGTGGCACAGAAAAACCTTAACCCAACCCTTGCAAGCCTTATTATGAGCCTTGAATCTGTTTTCGCCGCTCTTGCAGGCGCAGCTTTCGGTGAGCGTCTCAGCGT
>JAGBTL010000053.1 GCA_017631355.1 Clostridia bacterium | reverse complement strand
AGAAATTCCACCCACGTCGCCGTTCTGCTCAACAAGTATAACGCTTGCTCCGTTTTTGGCTGCGGTATATGCAGCAGCAAAGCCCGACGGACCACTTCCGAGAACAAGCACGTCGGTATGCAATTCATGTGTTTCAATCATATTTAACACCTGATACAAATATTTTTTACATCTTGATTATATCACTCTCACAAATACAAAATCAACAGCTATGATACATTTACATAATTTCATTGACACAAAGTTTATTATAAATTAAAATATAAGCAAACACATAATAAAGGTGGAATCCCATTGAAAATAAAGCTTGTTGGCGAACAGAAAATTGTTATGACAAATACCGAGAATCACCACGCCTATTTCGCATGGCCAACCATAGCACATCTTCAGGACGGCAAAATTTGTGTGGGTGCTTCAGGCTACCGCGTTGAGCACATTTGCCCCTTCGGCAAGGGTGTGCTTGCTTTCAGCGACGACAACGGCGAAACCTATTCAAAGCCCATGCCTGTTTTTGACACCGTGCTTGATGACAGAGACGTGGGTCTTTGCCCCTTTGGTGAAAGCGGCTTAATTGCAACCTCGTTCAATAACACAATTGAATTTCAAAGGGAGAATATGCCACAGACACAGGAATGCTTTGACTACATAAACTCTGTATCCCCAGAGGATGAGGCACGCGACCTTGGCATAACCTACCGCATCAGCCACGACTGCGGCAAAACCTTTGGACCAATCTTCAAAGCACCTGTATCCTCCCCTCACGGCCCCACAGTCCTTAACGACGGCACGGTTTTGTGGGTTGGCAGAAGGCTTGGCATTCACAACCACGTGTATGCCTACGTCCTCAACACCGACACAGGAGAAATGACCCTGCGCGGTGAGCTTGGAATATACAAATACGATGATTTTAAAGAGCTTTATTTTTACGAGCCACACGCGCTTCAATTGCCCGACGGCAAGCTGATTTGCCACCTGCGCGTTGAGAATGCCGACGAAACAATTTTTACTCTTTACCAGAGCGAATCATTTGACAACGGTGTAACTTGGACCAAGCCCCACCGAATCATTAGCGAAGACAGCGGTGCTCCCGCTCACATATTCAGGCACTCCTCAGGCACACTTATCACAACCTATTCCCACAGAAAAAAGCCTTATGGAATATGGGCATCCTTCAGCACAGATAACGGTGAAAGCTGGTGCGACGAGGGCGTTATCCACCACGGCTATGATACCGATGACCTTGGTTATCCCTCAACAATTGAGTTGGATAGCGGTGAGCTTATAACCGCCTTTTACACAAGAGAAAGCGACTATGTACCCGCTGTAATAATGCAGCAGAAATGGGCGCTTGAGGAATAAAACACAAAGCACCGACTTATCGCTATGATAGGCCGGTGCTTATATCATCTGTTACTTATTAATTATACTGCTCCATTCATTTTCCTTAAAGCCCACAAAAACGGAATTTTCGGTTATCAGCAGCGGTCTTTTAACAAGCATGCCATCTGTTGAAAGAAGACGCAGCATTTCCTCCTCGGTCATTGTGGGGAGCTTATCCTTAAGCCCAAGGGATTTGTACAAAAGTCCGCTTGTGTTAAAGAACCTCTTTAATGGTAAGCCGCTTTTCCTGTACCACTCGGAAAGCTCCTCAAACGAGGGATTATTGAGCTTAATATCCCTCAGCTCATACTCAACGTTGTTTTCATCAAGCCACGTTTTTGCCTTCTGACAGGTTGTACACTTGGGATAGCAGATATATTTCAACACAATTACCGCTCCGTTTCATTTTGAGATATAGAATTCACAAAATGATTATACACCATATTTTTAAATATATCAATCACACAAGCCCTGTAACGCATTTTCAGTTTGTCCATATAATGTAACAGGTGCCCCTGCGCGGGCACTAATTCAACTAAGGAGATTTGTGATGAATAACACTCTGAAATTTGATATGGCAGAGATGGTTGCGCGTCAGGCCAAGACATTTAGCCGACAATCCGATGCCGGAGCCGACTGTCACAAGCATTGTGTAAGCACTCCGCTCCCTGAAAAGCCTGTTGTTACAATGGCATACGTGCCGTTTCAGACAGACAAGGCAGTTTACGAGCCCGAAATGGCATTGCGCGAGGGCACTCTTTTCCCCGCCTTGAACAAGCCGTTTTACGGAAGGAGCCTTTGCAATGAATGAACGACAAAAGCTTATGGCAAGGCTTTCGGCGGTACAGTTTGCCGCTTGGGAATTGCACATGTATCTTGATACCCACCCGTGCGATACGGCAGCTTACGAAACGTTTCGTAAGCACTCCGCTGAAGCAGCACGCCTTAAAAATGAATACGAAAGCAAATACGGTCCTCTTACAATCACAGGCACAGAGGACGCTGACTGGCTCTGCGACCCGTGGCCGTGGGACCTTGAGAGGAGCTGTGATTGATATATGTTCAGCTATGAAAAGAAGCTTCAGTACCCTGTAAACATTAAAAACCCCAACCCAAAATTGGCACAGATTATAATATCACAATACGGAGGACCCGATGGTGAATTGGGCGCAAGCCTGCGCTACCTGTCACAGCGCTTTGCAATGCCTTATCCCGAATTAAAGGGATTATTGACGGATGTAGGTACCGAGGAATTGGGCCATTTGGAGATGATAGGTGCAATTGTGTACCAGCTTACACGCAACCTCAGCCTTGAGGAAATCAAGAAAAGCGGCTTTGACACTTATTTTGTTGATCACACCACCGGAGTTTATCCCACAGCTGCAAGCGGCTTCCCATGGAGTGCTGCAAGTATGCAGTCCAAGGGCGATATACTTGCTGACCTGCACGAGGACCTTGCTGCAGAGCAAAAGGCTCGCGTGACCTACGACAATATTCTCCGCCTTGTGGATGACCCCGACGTGCGCGACCCTATCAAGTTCCTTCGTGAGCGCGAAATAGTCCACTATCAGCGCTTCGGCGAAGGGCTCAGACTTGCAACTGACAGGCTTGACAGCAAGAATTTCTATGCGTTTAACCCCAGCTTTGATGGTAAGAATTATAAGCCGAAGATAAAGTAATACGACCATTGTTCAGAACTTTGTAACGCTATACTAAACAGGAATCCCCATGAAGTCGTTTTTTCGACCTCATGGGGATTGTTTTTATATTCTTTTCATTAACTTATAATACTCCCCATCTTCATCAGCGCCATCGAAAAGGACTTCGGTGAAGCCGTATTTACGGTACAGGTGCAAGGCGGTTTCATTATCCTTATCAACACCGATTGTCATTTCGGAAAAGCCCGTTTCCTTGGCTTTATTTATGAGAAATTCAAGAATTTCGCTGCCGATACCACGACCACGATATTCCTT
>JAGBTL010000052.1 GCA_017631355.1 Clostridia bacterium | reverse complement strand
TGTCTGTTTACAGCATCTGTTTTGTGTTGAAATGAATTGCCTGAATATGGTATAATTTTTAAAAATAACTTGAGGTGTAGTAACATGCAGAAATATCTTATAAATCCTAATCAGAAAATTGCAAAAATCAATAAGGATATATACGGCACCTTCTCAGAGCATCTTGGCAGATGTATCTACGAGGGTACCTTTGTTGGTGAGGATTCTCCTATTCCTAACGTGAACGGAATGCGTAAGGACGTTGTTGAAGCGCTTAAGGAAATGGGCGTTCCTGTTCTTCGTTGGCCGGGCGGCTGCTTTGCCGATGAATATCATTGGAAGGACGGCATCGGACCTAAGGAAAACCGCAAGAAAATGATTAACACTCATTGGGGCGGCGTTGTTGAAGATAACTCCTTTGGCACACACGAATATTTTGAACTTTGCCGTCAGCTCGGATGTGATGCTTACGTAAACGGTAACGTTGGCAGTGGTACAGTACAGGAAATGAGCGAATGGGTTGAGTATATGACCTTTGACGGCACTTCACCTATGGCAGACCTCCGCAAGGCGAACGGCAGCGAAAAGCCTTGGAAGCTTAAGTATTTTGGTGTCGGCAACGAAAGCTGGGGCTGTGGCGGTAATATGATGCCCCATTACTATGCTGACGAATACAGAAGATATCATGTCTATGTTCGCGATTATGACAGTAATAACCGTATTTATAAAATTGGCTGTGGTCCCAACGCCTTTGACTTTGAATGGACAGATGAAGTGATGCACTATGCAGGTAACAAGATGCAGGGTATTTCACTCCACTATTACACAGTTCCGGGTGACTGGGGACATAAGGGTAAGGCAACTGTTTTCACAGATGATGAATATTACACAACAATCCGCAAAGCTTATAAAATGGAGGAGCTTGTTCGTCGTCATACCGAGGTAATGAACAGGCACGACCCTGACAAGCATTGTGACCTTATTGTTGACGAGTGGGGCACCTGGTACGACGTTGAGGAGGGTACAAATCCCGGCTTCCTTTACCAGCAGAGTACAATGCGTGATGCTCTTGTTGCAGGCCTTACCCTTAACGTGTTCAATAAGCATTGTGACCGCGTTCGTATGGCTAATATTGCACAGACGGTTAACGTTCTTCAGTCTGTTATTCTTACAGATGGTGAGGATATGCTCCTTACACCTACTTATCACGTTTTCAAAATGTACAAGGATCACATGGAAAACACACTTCTCGGCAGCTATATTACAACTGATTACCTTGATGAAAGAAAGGAAACACCAGTGCTTACAGAAAGTGCATCTGTAAATGCAGATGGTAATATTATTTCAACCATTTCAAACGCATCTCTCACAGAGGCTGCTGAAATCAAGTGTCAGATTGCTGATTTCACAGTTAGCTCTGTTACTGCAGAAATTATTACAGGTGACGTGCGAAATCACAACACCTTTGATAATAAGGCTGTTGTTAAAACAGCCGAGTTTACTGACTTTACACTTACAAGCGACGGCTTTGTTGCAAACGTTCCTCCTTGTAGCGTTGTTAAGTTTATCATTAAATAATGAACAGAGAATGTAAAAAGTGCCTTCTGTACGAAAGTGCCGAGGCCGATATGCTTGCTGATATCAAATCAAGAATTAACAAATTAACTCCACAGGAAAGGGCAGACGATGACGTGTATTCTCATCGTCTTGCTCTTTGTCAGCAGTGCGATAACCTTATTTCAGGAGTGTGTATGAAGTGCGGCTGCTACGTTGAATTCCGTGCCGCATTTATAAAACAAAAATGTCCCGACACGCGGGACAGAAAGTGGTAGTATGTCAATTCGTAATAACTATAACCATACTGTTTTTGCCTGTTATTTCGGCTATGTTGTTCAAGCAATAGTAAATAATTTTGCGCCGTTGCTTTTTCTGACCTTCAGGAGTGAGTTCAACATTCCTCTTTCACAGATTACAAGCCTTGTTACAATCAACTTTTTGTTTCAGCTTTTTATTGACGTAGTGTCTGCTAAATACGTTGATAAAATCGGCTATCGCAGGTGCATTGTTGCAGCACAGTTCTTTTCTGCGCTCGGTATTGCAGGTATGGGCATATTGCCCGATTTATTACCAAATCCGTACATAGGCTTGCTTGCCTCAATTCTGCTCTATGCAACAGGTGGCGGTCTTATAGAGGTCCTTGTCAGCCCTATTGTTGAGGCTTGTCCCATAAAAAACAAAAAGGCTGCAATGAGCCTTCTTCATTCGTTCTATTGCTGGGGGCACCTGTTTGTTGTGCTTGCAACAACAGCGTTTTTTGCGTTGTTTGGTATTGCAAATTGGAGAATACTTGCGTTTATATGGGCTATTGTTCCGTTCCTTAACGGCTTTTACTTTATGCGAGTGCCCATTACAACTCTCACAACCGATGAGGATAAAATGTCCCTTAAAAGTCTGTTTTCTTCAAAGCAATTTTTGCTGTTTATGCTTATAATGGTGTGCTCAGGTGCATCGGAGCAGGGAATGAGTCAATGGGCATCAACCTTTGCTGAGGCAGGTCTGAACGTTTCAAAAACAATTGGTGACCTTGCAGGACCAAGCCTTTTTGCCGTTACAATGGGTACCTCAAGAGTTATTTATTCCAAAATCAGCGAAAAGGTTGATTTGTCAAAATATATGACCTGTTGTGCCACGCTTTGTATTGTGGCCTATGCAATGGCAACCTTCCTGAAAAGTCCTGCACTTTCATTTGTGGGCTGTGCTCTTTGTGGTTTTTCAGTTGGTGTTATGTGGCCGGGCTCGTTTTCACTTGCATCTGAAAGCTTCCCGAAGGGTGGAACGGCAATGTTTGCAATTCTTGCCCTTGCAGGTGACTTCGGTTGCTCTTTTGGTCCAACTGTTGTTGGTTTTGCCACAAGCCTTCTTGGCGATGATATTAAAAAAGGCGTTTTTGCCGCGGTGATTTTCCCTGTGTTGTTAATTGCATCACTTATGATTATGAAGAAATTGCAAACAAAAACCAACAAACTTGACAAATGTTGTTAATAAAAATATAATACATAGGTATGTTTTATTGAAAGGACTTAAAATAATGATAAAGCCCGAAAACAGAAATTGTTATGAATACTTCAGAGACTGCACTAAGGATTTCGGTGTTTATGACGTTGCTGAAAGCTTTGGTACACTCATCAGTCGCAAAAAGTTTATGCACGACGTTGAAGCCGTTGCAGGCTTCCTTGACAGCAGAAACGTTAAAAAGGGCGACGTTGTAACAGTATTTCTTCCCAACGTTGTACAGAGCTTTGTTGCTTTTTATGCTATAAACCGTATAGGCGCTATTGCTAACATTGTTCATCCGCTTACTCCTGCCGATGCTCTTGAGGACATCATCAAAACAAGCCATTCAAAGGCTGTGTTTGTTCTTGACATCATTATGGAGCCCTATGTGGAAACTTTGCGTCGTCTTAACAGGCTTGTTATTGTTTGCTCAAGCTCTGACTATGCTTCTTCTGTTATGATGCCCGCTCTTAAGGTTTACTCAAAAATAAAGGTTAAGAGCAAGGCTCCTTCATCAAATACCGCATCATACCACACAATCTGCAACCTTTCATTTAAGGCTCCTGCACTTGATGGCTGCGGCGATGATGTTGCCGTTTATCTTCACGGTGGCGGCACAACAGGCAAGAGCAAAACAATCCGTCTTACAAACACAAACCTTAATTCACTTGCATATAAGCTCAGCTTTCTTGATGCGCCCCATGCACCCGGCGAGGAATTTTCACTTTGCGTTCTTCCTCTTTTCCATGCATTTGGTCTTGGTGTTGTGCTTCACTTCAGTATGTGTGCAGGCTTTACCTGCATCGGTATGCCCACGTTCTCTGCTGAAAAGGCAAACAAATATATTAAGAAATATAACGTTACCTATATTGTTGGTGTGCCTAATATGTTCAAAAAGATGTATGAGGCATCTAACTTTGATGGTGAGCACCTTAAAAAGCTTCGTCTTTTATGGGCGGGCGGTGACATCATCAGTGAAACCTTCCTTAACTCATTTAACTCAAAGCTTGATAAATGGGGCGCAAAGGGTAGGCTTTACAGAGGCTATGGTCTTACAGAGGTTTCCTCTGTTTGTACCGCAAACGTTTCAGGTGCTTATAAGGAAAATTCAATCGGTAAGCCCCTTGACGGTATGACCGTTGAGATATGGGATGATAATCAGAAAAAGCTTCCGCCCAACACAATCGGCGAAATTGCTATTACAGGCTCAACTGTTATGCTTGGCTACATCAATAGCGATGAGGATGGCGTTTACGTTGACGAAAACGGCACACGCTGGGTTATGTCCGGTGACCTTGGCTATCTTGATGAGGACGGCTATCTGTTCTTCACAGGCAGAAAAAAGCGTATGATTATCATATCAGGCTATAACGTATATCCCAATGATATTGAAAACGAGGTTCTTAAGCTTGACTACATCAATGAGGCTTGTGCTGTGCAGGGCTACGTTGACGGCAAGCCTATAATCAGATTGTTTGTTTCTCTTTCTCAGCCTACAAATAATCGTGAAGAAACCGCAAAGGTTATCAAGGAATATTGTGACAGTAAGCTTGAAAAATTCTCAAGGCCCTCAACAGTCACAATCCTTGATGCACTTCCCCGAACAAGAATGGCAAAGATTGACTTTATGAAGCTTACAGATACTCCGCCTGCACCACAGCCCACAAAGAAGGAAATTCGCGAGGAGCGTAAAGCAATGCGCGAAATTGAAAAGGCTGCTAATAAGGCAGGTAAGGAAGCTGACAAGCTTGAGCGCGAGGAACGCGAGGCTGCTGAAAAGGCCCGCGAGGATAAAAAGAGCAAGGAGGAAAACTGAAATGGATGAGAAAAAAGGATTTGGCTATAAGCTTCAGAAAAATCCCTTTTTGGTGGTTTTGCTTATTGTTGTAATCGGTGTTGCGATTTTTATGATTTCAACACTTTCTTCAGCGTTGAAGGATAAAATCAAGCAGGCAGAGGAAACAACAGCTGTTGAAACAACTGCGGCAACAACCGTTGCAGTTACCGAGCCTGATGATACAATTGCTATTGATGGTCTTAAAAAGTATTCCGACAAAATCGTGTCTGTAACTGCTCACAAAGAGAAGGACAGGGTAGCGTTACGCGTTGAATACGATAAGAAGGAATCATTACTTGCAGACCACCTTGCGGATAATGCCTTCAGTATAGACGTGGTACCCATGTTCTGCTTTTATATTGATAATGGCTTGCAGGTTAAGTGCCCCGGTGAGCTTCGCTTACTTGATAGCGGTAACGTTGTAATGTATTACCTCAGCGAGGTTGACGACTACGTTAATGCCGTAGGTCTTACTGATGAGCTTACAGTTACACTTGATAATATTCTCAATACAGGCTTCAATCTTTACATTGAGCACAAAACAAACGACGGTGTTGGCAAAACAATATGCGGCTCCTACGCTCAGACTGTTGAAGATTTCAACAGCAAGCACGCAGGTAAGCCCGCAGAGGTTGTTGACGTTGCAAAGGGCATCAAAAAGGTTGAAACAACTTTATCCGATGAATTTATATGGGTGGATATTTATTATACCGACGTTGATTCATACACATCTCTTAACAATGACTTTATCACAAACTTTGTTGTTTTTGGACTTGAAAAGGGCGGTAAAAACTTCAAGCGTGACTTTATTGTTACAGAGTATGATAACCTTAATATGGTTCGTTGCAAGTTCGATTCCTATGCTCTTAAGGAGCTTGCAAAGGAAATGGATGAGCCCGAGCTTACCGTTAAGGAGCTTTTTGAAAACTACTCAATTTCTGTATGGTCAACCGACTACGAAAAGGAAACAGCATTGTTCAGCCTTAACGGCTCATCCGACGTTATGAATAATATCAATACAGAAACAACGGCCGCTGAGGGCGAGGAAACAACTATTTCCGAGGCTGAAGTAACAGAGGCTTAAATAACACTAATGAAAACACCCGCCTCGTGAGAGGTGGGTGTGATTTTTTGTAACAGTTATTTAATATCTTCATAGGCAGGCATTGAATTTTCTGCACCCATACTGCTTACGGCGTATGCACCTGCACGGTTACCAATATCGCAGGCTTCAAGGATGTTGCTTGTTTTAACGTAATGTAAAGCCATTGCTGCTGTAAAGCAGTCGCCTGCGGCAGTTGTGTCAACAACCCTTGTAGGGTAGGGTGACAGTGTGTGGAGTGTGTCTCCGTCATAAATTGCACAGCCTCTGTCACCAAGCTTTAACACAACGTACTCAGCCTTGCTACGCTCCTTAAGGATTTCAGAAGCCTTAAGGATTGCTTCGTCTGTGTCGGGATAAATGCCTGTCAAAGCCTTTGTTTCGCTTTCGTTTGGTGAAATTATTGTCGCGCCTTGCATTTTTTCAAGGTCAAAGGCCTTTGCAGGACCACAGTCA
>JAGBTL010000051.1 GCA_017631355.1 Clostridia bacterium | reverse complement strand
TGTGCGAGCTTACAGTTCAGGCGATTGTAGAGTTTGCTCCCGAGCTTGAAAAGAATCGTAATGAAATCAAGTTTAACGAGCCTGATGAACCGATTACTGTATTTGCTGATGGGGCAAAGACGTATCGCGTATTATCCAATCTTATGAGTAACGCGCGAAAGTATTCTGCTCCTAATACACGAGTGTATGCATCAGTTTACCGTGACGATATGTACGGCTGCCTTGAGCTTAAGAATATTTCAAAGGAGCAGCTTAATATATCAGCAGAGGAGCTGACAGAACGCTTTGTAAGGGGTGATGAATCCCGAAGCAAGGAGGGGAACGGACTTGGCTTGTCAATAGCCAAGGATTTGTGCAAGCTTCAGGACGGCTCACTTCATATTGCAATTGATGGTGATTTGTTTAAGGTAACAGTAAAATTACCAATAGCGTAAAAATAAACAGTTGACAGATTTTCGGGTCTGTCAACTGTTTTACTTTATGAGTTTAATTATTTATTAAGCTCTGCTTCAAGAAGTGTTCTGATAATTGCAGGGTCACCATTGCCCTTAAGCTCACGCATAATTGAGCCGAAGAGTGCCTGCATAGCCTTAACCTTACCACTCTTATAGTCAGCAACAGCAGCGTCATTTTCTGCGATTACCTTGCGGACTGTATCAAGGATAGCGCCCTCATCAATCTTCTGGTTGAGTGCGTTTTCTTCGCAGAATTTGTCAACGTCAACGTCTTTTTCAAATACTGCGGAAAGAACCTTCTTACCTGCTGCACGGGTGATTTCGCCATTATCAACAAGCTCAATGATTCTTGCGAGCTTATCGGGAGCAATTTCAAGGCTTGTGATTTCAAGTCTTTTCATAATACCCATACACTCTGTAAGAATCCATGATGCAACACTCTTAACGCTTCTTCCTGTTGCAACAACTGCGTCAAACATATCGCTGAGCTTTCTGTCAGATGCAAGCACAGCAGCCTCTTTTGATGCAATACCCATTGACTCATAGTACTGTGTCTTTTCGTCAGATGTTGCAGGCATGCTTGCGCGGATGTCCTCAAGCCATGCATCGTCAATAACGATGGGCATAAGGTTGGGGTCGGGGAAGTAGCGGTAATCAGCCGCAGTTTCCTTGTTACGCATGGGGAATGTACGTCTCTTAACGTCATCCCAACGGCGTGTTTCCTGAACAAGCATCTCTGTGTGACGCTCAATAGCATCAACGTGGCGAACCTTTTCAAATTCAATAGCATCCTTGATTTCTGAAAGTGAGCTCATGTTCTTGATTTCGGAACGAACGCCAAATTCAGTTGAGCCCTCAGGACGAACTGAAATGTTAACGTCACATCTCATAGCGCCCTCTTCACACTCTGAAATGCCTGCAAACTGAAGGTTTGCTTTAAGCTTTTCAAGGTATGAAATAACCTCTTCGGATGAACGGAAATCAGGCTTGCTTACAATTTCAATAAGCGGAACACTTGTACGGTTGAAGTCAACAAATGATGTGTTTGTTGCTTCATCGTGAACGAGCTTACCTGCGTCCTCTTCAAGGTGGATCTGCTTGATGCCGATCTGTCTGCCGTTTACGTCAACACTACCTTCAACGCAGATGGGGTTAAACCACTGTGTGATCTGATATGCACAGGGAAGGTCGGGATAGTAGTAGCTCTTTTTATCAAATGTTGTGTACTGATTGATTTTACAGTTGAGCATAAAGCCTGCTTTAACTGCAAGCTCAATAGCATGCTTGTTTGTTACGGGAAGCATACCGGGCATACCGCTGCAAGCAGGGCATACGCAGTCGTTAGGCTCCTTGGGGCTTGAGTGACCGCCACAGGAGCAGAAAAGCTTTGAGTCGGTAGAAAGCTCAACGTGAGTTTCAAGACCTATAACAAGTTCGTATTTCATACTCAGGCTTCCTCCTTTTCTACACAGTGAGCAATGCTCAGAAGAGTGCTTTCCTTAAATGAATCTGCAATAAGCTGAACTCCGCCTGTTACCATTGCAGGGAGACCTGTAACAGAGGGGATAGCGGTAAATACACTTTCCTCATAAACCTTTGCAAATGCATCGTTTAAATCATATTTTTCATAGCTTAATTTGCTGCAGGCAGGGGCAATAATCGCATCGTATGCTGCAAGGAGCTCCTTAACCTTGTCAACAATAACACGGCGTAAACGAAGGCTCTTGTCGTAGCATGCATCGTATTTGTCCTTTGCAAGAACGTCTGAGCCGTAAATGATGGTTGCCTTTGTAAGGAAGCTGAAGGCTTCTGTTCTGCTCTTCACGTAAAGCTCATCAATGTTTTTGTATTCGGGTGTGCGATAGCCGTATTTAACACCGTCAAAGCGTGAAAGGTTGTTTGTTGTTTCAGCCGCCATAAGAATCTGCCAAGCAGTCTGTGCAGCAGCTACAAGGTCAAGCGAAATTCGTTCAACCTTTGCACCCTTGCTCTGAAGTGCTGTAACGTAAGCATCAATTTTTGCTTTAATCTCGTCAGATGCCTTGTCATAAAGCTCGTTGATAACACAAAGCTTCATTGAAGAAACGTCCTCTGAGAGTGAGTATTCATATTTTTCTGCAGGAAGGCTTGTGCCGTCCTTTTTGTCATTACCTGCAATTACTGTGAGGATTTCCTTGATGTCCTCAGCATTCTTTGCGGTAACACCAACGGTTTCACCTGAGCATGCACAGGCAATTACACCATAACGTGAAACTGTACCGTATGTGGGCTTGATAAAGTCAACGCCTGAAACTGCTGCGCCACGACGGGGAGCACCGTTAAGGTCAACGTTGATTGCTGCCTTGATTTTGCCATCTGCAACAAGTGCTGCTGCAGCACCCTTGAGTGCCTTGTCATCGTCTGTGAAGTAAGATGTTTCACCAAGAAGGTCAAGACCAAACTCACCAACGTTTGTTTTACCTGAAAGCTCGTAGCCTGCACTGAGAAGTCTGTCAACAACCTCTGCATTGAATAACGGCTTGAAGTTTTCAAGCATCTTTGAGCCTGCTGTTGCAGGAACGTCTTTAACAAGGAGTGTATCATCTACGGCAATAGTGCCTGTAGCTTTGATTTCGTTAATATAATATTTCACCTGTGTCACCTCACTTTACAAGTCTGGGAACCTGCCAGCTATCATCGGTGCTCTGGGGAGCACCCTCAAGAAGGTCTTTTCTTTCAAAGCCCTGATTTCTTGCGTCGGCACGGAGCACGTTTGTCATGGGGCTAACGTAAACCATAGCCTCAACGTCGGCAGTATCTATTTTAGCAAGCTCTGCTTCGTTCTTTGCCATTGTGTCAAGAATGCTCTGCATTGTCTTTTTCTCGTCTGCAGTAAAGCTCAATTCGTTAACTGACTCAAGGTCCTTAAGCTTGCCTTCCTTTGTTTTTACGGTTGATTTTGCAGAGTTGATTGTTGCTGTGAAGTTTGATGCATCAGAGCCCTCGGAGCCCATCATATCTGCGCCACCCTTACCACGGATGCTAACGTTTGCTTCGTAAAGCTGAAGCTCAGTAACCTCACCGGGTGCACCAAGCATCTGATCCTGTGCAGTACCATCAAGGGGGAATGCAATAACGTCACGGATTGTTTCTGTCTCTGCAAGG
>JAGBTL010000050.1 GCA_017631355.1 Clostridia bacterium | reverse complement strand
GCTTCAGGCTCTTGAGGAGCTCCTCAGTGAAGGCTTCGAGCCACCCTGTAATGTGTATATCGGCTCGTCACACAATGAAGAAATCGGTGGTGACGGCATACCCGAGGCACTCAAGTTTTTTGAAAAAGAGGGTATTACCTTTGAAGTAATTCTTGACGAGGGTGGTGCAATAATTGACCCGCCCCTTGCAGGAATGGAGTGTAAATGCGCCATGCTTGCCGTTCACGAAAAGGGTATTCACAGGCTTGTTTTTACGGCAGAGGAGGGCACATCCCACAAGGGACTTACCGCAAACACAAATACACCCGTTGCACGTATGTCAGCCTTTATTGCAGAGGTTAATGAGAAAAAGCCCTTTGTAACAAGGCTTTACCCTCAGGTTAAGGCGATGCTTACAAACCTTGCCCCATATACTCCATTTGTTTTCAGATTAGTGCTTGGTAATTTATGGTGTTTTGGCGGTATCATAAAAACACTTATGCCAAGGCTGAATCCGCAGGCAGGTGCAATGGTTGGTACATCCTGCTCCTTCCACGAAATAAAAGGCTCTTATGATGATAAAAAATGCGTAGCAAAAGCTACATTAAGATACGTTGACGACAAGGACTTTAAAAAAGACCTTATTGAAATCGAAAAAATTGCCAACAAATATGGTGTTGAGATTACCGAGGGTGAAAATAACGAGTATCATAAGCCTGCTGATATGAATAAACCTCAATTCAGCTATACACGTGAGTGTATTGCAGAGATTTTCCCCCACGTGGCAAGTGCGGCATATATTCTACCTGCGGGTACAGATGCACGTCACTTAAGCGATATTTGTGACTGCGTTATCCGCTTTGCACCAATTACAATGAACGCACAGCAATTCGGCAGCGTACATAGTGAGAACGAGAACATTGACGTTGCGGTAATAGGTGAGGCAGTCGCATTCTATAAGCATTATCTTAAAAACTACAAATAAAAATACATCGGACAAGTCAGCTGACCTGTCCGATGATTTTTTATTGTTCTTCCAAATATTTTTCCGCCTGCAGATTGAACATTTCTGCATATTTTCCATTTAATGCCATCAATTCATCGTGAGTACCGCTTTCAATAATTCTTCCTTTTTCCATCATAAAAATGCGGTCTGCATTTCTTGTGGTTGAAAGTCGGTGTGAGATGAAAATAATGGTTTTATCGGTTGCCTTTGTCATCATAGCGTGATTAAGCTCATATTCGGATATGGGGTCAAGATTTGCAGAAGGCTCATCCAATATGATGTAGGGGCAGTTTTTATAAAATGCCCTTGCAATGGCAATCTTCTGTTGCTCACCGCCCGAAAGCATAACACCATCATCGTCAAACTCTCTGAGAAGCAGGGTGTTTACTCCCTGTGGCAGCTCTTTTGTGAAGCCTACAACGTCAAGGGCTTGTAATACACGCTCTTCATCAAAATCCTTTGAAAGTGCAACATTTTCACCGACACTTGCCGAGAATATCTGAAAATCCTGGAACACCGCACTGAAGCGGGCTCTGTGTGATGTAACTGTTTCAGTACGGATATCTCTGTCACCAATTTTTACTGCACCTGATTTTACGTCGTAAAGTCGTAGAAGCAGGTTGGTGAGCGTGGTTTTGCCCGCACCATTATAGCCAACAAGAGCCACTTTTTCGTAAGGCTTGATTTCAAGGGTGATGCCGTTAAGAGAGTCGGTGTTGTTGCCGTCGTAGGCAAATGAAACGTTATCAATGCAAATAGTTTCGGGTTTGCCGCATTCTGCAACGTGTTCACCGTCAGTAATCTTCTCTTGCACGGCAAGGAACTGTCTGCACTTTTCAATCATTTTGGATTGCTCTGTGAAGTTTCTTACACCGTAAACCGTCAGGTACAGAATACTGCTGCCGATTAAAAGCGCACCGTTAAAGGTTGCAACAAAGTCACCTGCGGACATTTTGCCTGTTACGATTGTCTGATACCCAATGTAAAGTCCCAGAACAAGCACAAAGCCGATAGCCTGAATGCTTACATCCTGTATATAGAAAAGTATATCAAGCTTTTTTGCGAATTTCCTTTGTGTGTCAACAACCTCATCTGCGCTTTTGTCAAAACGCTTTTTAAGTAAGGGGAATATACCGCTTGTTCTTATTTCACCTGCATACTCGGGGAGATAGAACACTCGGGCAAAGTAGTCGCCCTTGCGGTGTTTTTCTGTGATTTCCTCACGTCGTTTTATCTGTAAATTGCCTGTGTATCTGCCCATAGGAATAAATGCAACCACGAAGCCGATTACAATAAGCAGACAAATGGGGTCAATTGTCAGCATTACGCCTGCAATTGTAAGGAATGAAACAATTTCACCTACGTAGCCCTTGACCATACTCAGTATGTACTTAAGACTGCCTGATGAATTTTCAATGGAAAGAATGAAATCACTGTAATATCCGGGATCGTCATATTTCTGCAGGTCAAGCTGAGTTGCCTTTTTGTAGAACATTGTTTGTATGCCGTAGTCCAGTTTTTCTCTTTCTCTGTGAACGAACAATTCGAAGAAAACAGAGGTGGAAACCTCACCAAGTACGATAAGCCCAACCATAAGTGCAACACCGAATATAATTCTTTTAGTGTCGGCACCGTTCTGCACTTCATCAATAACAAATTTAAGACCGATTACAGATACAAGTCTGCCGGGTAAGGAACAGAAAATATGCTGAAAGATTTCACCAATAACAAGCATAGGAGAAACCTTGAACATAGTTTTCAGCATATAAAAAATGTTTCCGATTGTGCTATGTGTGTTCTTTTGCTTGTGCAGTTTTTTCATTGTACCTCACCCTCCTTTTCGTTCTTGTAGTTAGATGCTTGAAGGGTGAACATTTCGTAATAGCCCTGTGATTGTGCCATCAGTTCCTCGTGAGTACCGCTTTCGGAAATTGTTCCGTTATCAAAAACGAATATTCTGTCGGAAAGAACAGCACTTGACAGTCTGTGGGAAATGTAAATAACAGTTTTGTCTTGGGTGGCCTCTATCAGACTTTTATACATCTGATATTCTGCAATGGGGTCAAGGGCAGAGGAGGGCTCGTCAAGTATTGCAAGGTCAAAATCCTTTGCAAACATTCTTGCAACAGCAAGCTTTTGCTGTTCGCCCCCGGATAAGCCTGTACCCTTTTCGTCAAATTCCCTTGTAAGAACTGTATCCTCCTTGCTTTCAAGCTTATCAACATACATATTTGCACCGCTGTTATTTAGAGCCTTTTTAACTGTAGCTTTGTCGCTATCTGTTTCAATTTCCTTGCAGAGTACGTTTTCTGCAATGGTGAGAGCAAATACCTTGTAATCCTGAAAAACTGTTGCAAAGCGGTTTCTCAAAGACTCAATATCATATTCCTTTATATTGATACCGTTGTAAAGTATCTCACCGCTGTCGGGATCATAAAACCTTAAGAGTAGCTTGACAAATGTAGATTTACCTGCTCCGTTTTTGCCAACAATAGCGGTTGTTTGTCCCTTGTCAATTTTTAGGTTTAGGTTGCTTATTGATGGCTTTTCAGCACCGGGGTAAGTGAAACTTACGTTACGGAATTCAAGTGTGCGCAGCTCGTCAGCTTCCTTTGTACCGCTGACAACCTTGGACTCGTATTCCATAAATGCCTTAAGATTACCGAAATATTCCGACTCCTTACGTACATTTGAAACTGCTTCACCGACATCGTTGAATACATCTTTTAAATTGCTCATAGCAGTCATAATTACGGAGAAATCCGATACCGCTAAATCTCGTTTTACAACGAAGCGGAATGCGGCATAAATGTATGTAATTGCTACAGGTAACGCTTTGCCGAAAAATCCTGCCATTGTTTCGCATATAGCAATTTTCCAACCGTATTTCTTAATGATTTCTCTGTTGTGTGTAACTGCGTTTTTAAAGCGTTGGTGCATAACCTCAAAGATAGATGATGTTCGCATATCCTTGGAAAATTCTTTAAGGTAAACAGTACGCTTTACATAATCCTTTGAACGCTTGTGTACGGTCATTTCCTTGTCCTTTTTAACGTCAATTTTGCCCTTGATTGTTTCAAAAATAAGAACGAACACCGATACAAGCAGGATAAGAAGAATTTTCGGGTCAATGGAAATCACGTACAGAACAAGGAATATGCCTGTAAGTGACCCTGCAACTATGTTTGATAAATACCAGGAAAAATACAAAACGTGGTCCTCGGTGATAATTTCTGTTGCACGCTTGTATTTGTCGTAAAATTCAGGGTTTTCAAAGCAAGCAATATCAACAGAAACCGCCTTTTGGAATATTTCGTTGTTAAGATTTTTGTAGAATCTTTTCCAACGGATTGTACCGTAATAGTCGGAGAAACAGTTTAATCCTGTTGCTATAAGCTCGGATGCAACAAGTATAAGCACAAGTAGAGCGTATTCCTTGAAGGTTCCACCTCCGATTATCAGGTCAAGTAAAAGCTTCAGAAACAAAACGTCTTTTACAAAGCCTGTAAAAAACCAATATGAAATCTGCATAAGTAATTGTGCAAAAATATATCCCGGTGCATTTCTGTGAATCGTTTTGAGTGCATATATAAGGCACTTAAAGGGTTTTGTTTTTTCTTTGATTTTTCTCATATTTCCTCCATTATTGTAATGTGGTAAAAAGTTAACGACTCATTTTACCTGCATTGTGGAGATTGTGTCGTTCGTTACCGTATGAGAGGTAAAGTAACGAAACCGTATGTTCCTGCTTGTGTTACATACAAAAAAACTCCGGAAAGCCTAAAACTTTCCGGAGAAATAGCATATAAGAATGCAACTGTCAGCAGGAAGCGGACACAATAACCGGATAGTTTTTTACTGTTTTCATAGCGTACTTCATCATTATGTCCAACTCCTTTCGTAATTTATTTGGGTTAATTGCACTTACACGGAATGCTAATTTAAGGTAACACTTTAAAACAGGTTTGTCAATAGTTTTAACCTATTTCAACAAACTTCAGCTCATATTTACCGAAGGTAAGCTCCATTTTCTTGCCTGTAGGTATGATTTCAACAGTTGCGGTGCTTTCCTTGTCAGCAAAGTTGTGAAGGTGGAGCGTGAATTTGCCGTTATCATTTCTGATAGATGACAGTATGATATCGGGGTTATCAATTTTTATTACACTATCACTCTTTTCACCGTCACCTGAGGGGAAGAATGACATCAGGAATGGCGCTTCATTGAAAATCTGTGCTTGCTTTTC
>JAGBTL010000049.1 GCA_017631355.1 Clostridia bacterium | reverse complement strand
TTTTAATTTAAATTTCTATTAAATAAGCTCTCCTGTACAACAGTCATTTCCTACACCATTTATGAGCACGTTTTTGATTTCGCCCTGCAAATTATCGTTTGTAAAAACTCTGACAGGTGTATAGTTCGGAGTGTATCCTTCAATGTAACCGTCCTTGCTGACCTCAAACAAAACCTCAACAACCCTGCCTGTCTGGCTCTTGAGATATTTGGCACGTATAGCCTCTGTTGCTGCGCTTAATTGGGCAGCGCGGCTTTCCTTTATCTGCTTGGTTAATTGGGGCATAGCCGCAGCACGAGTGCCCTCTCGGACAGAATAGGGGAATACGTGTGCCTTTTCAAAGCCTACAACCTTTGTAAATTCCATTGTTGTGAGGAAATCTTCATCACTTTCTGTGGGAAAGCCAACAAGAATATCTGTGGTGATTGTAGCGTCACAGAAGGTTTCGCGCAGCTTACTACATAGGCTTATATATTCCTCTGCTGTGTAGTGCCTGTTCATTGCCTTCAGTACACTGTTGCAACCACTTTGAACAGATATGTGGAATTGTGGGCAAAGCTTTGTCAGCTTACCCATACGCTCAATCATAGCATCTGTGATGTGGTCAGGCTCAAGGGAGCCAAGGCGCACTCTTTTTATTCCGTCGTATTTTTCTGCCAATTCCAAAGCATCAGGCAGCGAATGTGGTGTGTTTTTGCCGTAATCGGATAAGTTTATTCCTACAAAAACAATCTCCTTATAGCCGCTTTCTGAAAGGCGCTTAAGCTCGTTGTCAATAACCTCAAGGGGCTTTGAACGTGAACGTCCGCGTGCCGTGGGAATAAGGCAGTATGAGCAGAATCTGTCGCAACCATCCTGTATCTTTAAAAATGCGCGTGTGTGTCCGTCAAAGCGTGTAATTCCTGTGCTGCGCAAGGTATCACCTGTAAGGTGCTCCTCTCTGCAGTTTACAGGGGAGCGTTCTGCCAAAAATTTGTTTATAGCATCAAGTATCCCTGTGTTTGTTTTGTTGCCCATAAACACGTCAACCTCAGGCAGATCGTTTGCAATCTGTGGCTCGGCCTGTGAGGCGCAGCCGGTCAGCACAATGATACAATCAGGGTTTTGCTTTCTGAAGCGCCTTACAGTCTGTCGTGTTTTTCTTACGCTTTCAGCAGTAACTGTGCAGGAGTTAACAATGGCAACGTCAGCCTCGGCTATACTATACATAATAGTATAACCTGCATTTTCTAATATTTCTGCCATTTCCTGACTTTCATATTGGTTTACCTTACAGCCTAAGGTGTAAAAATATGCTTTCATAACTTTCTGCTAAAACCCTGTATAATATTATAGTATAAAAAATCACTCCCGATTTTACTCGGGAGTGAAATTATATCATATCTTTATGATAAGTGCAAGTTCTAACAACTTACTTATTTACCTGCGAGCACGCCTGTTTTCTCAAACTCTGAGAAGCCGTTACCTGCACCGAAGATTGCTGTAATTGCAGAGTCAAGGAACTGTGCAACTGCACCAAGGATTTCGTTTGAACCTTCTTCCTCGGGAAGCTCGCCGTTGTGGCCAACTCTGTAAATAGCATCTTCAATTCTCTCTGTTGCTGCAGCTGCTGATGTGGGCTCGCAAAGTGTATCATCAAGGAGGGCGAGACACTCTTTGTAAGCTGCTGTAAGCTCAATGATATCTGCTTCGCGGCAAACGATTTCGTTGCCTTCAATGTCAACTGTTTTGCCGTTTTCGTAGTTCATAAGGAGAGCAGCAGCATCGTCAAGTCTCCAACGAGTAATGTTTCTTGTGTTACGGTTACCGTTGAACTGAGGGAACTTATCGCTCTTGTCAGCTACTGACTTGATTTCACCTGTAACAAGGTTACCGATAAGGCTGATGATAACGTCGTTTCTACCAACCTCGTGGTGCTGACCATAGAAGAACCATGTGTTGTCGGGGAATGCACACTTTGAAACATCAAGGCTGCCGTCGGGAGAGATTCTTGCATCTGCGCTGAAGAGAATGTCATCTTCAAGAACCTGACCTGCAGTAGCATACATTGTTGAATCACCAAGTGTTGTTGAGTCAATGTCGATGATAGCGTCTGAGTTTGTTGTTTCGCTTGACTTCATAGCTGCAAAGAAGCAGTAGTCCTGTGCGCTGTAATCAAGGCCGTAGCCTGCAACGAAGTGAACAAGTCTGTTGTCCTTAGCTGCAAATTCCTTAAGGTTGTCCTCAAGGTTAACTGCTGCTGTGTGGAAAGCATCAATCTTGTTTGCAAGAACCTGGTTTGAATAGTCAGGGTTTGTTGTATCCCAGATAAAGCTGTATTTTGCCTTAACGTCCTCAAAACGGTCTGTAGGAATCATTGACCAGAACTGGGGACAGTTGAGCATAAGTGAATCAATAATGCCGTCAACAGCACCTGTAAGGAGTGAGTAAACAACCTCCTTGGGCATAATCTTGAGTGCAACGTTAATTATGTAGCCTAATGAAGCATCACCGTTAACCTCATTCATAACCATGGGAAGGAACTCCTGGAAGAAGAATACGTCATCTTCGCCCTTGATGCGGAAGTTTCTCATGTAGAAGTCACCCATAACGTCTGTACCCTGGAGACAGGAAACAACGTTGATGATGCGGTTGATGTCTGTATAGCCTGTGCCCTTCATGAGCTCCATGTATGCAGTCATGATAGTACCGCCGAGTGAAATTGTAACAAGGTTAACCTTATCTAAGCCACTATCCTTCTTAACAAACTGAATGTATTCGTCAAGACCTCTTGCTGACTCCATGGGGTCACCAATGAGGGGGAATGCATAGAGGTAAAGGAGTGAATCGTCAATACAAGCTTCAGTAATAACTTCACCTGTTGTTGCATCGATTGTGTCCTCTGTAAGACGCTTCATGGGAATCATTCTGTAGAAATAATCTCTGTCGTCCTGGCTCATGCCTGCAACTGATGTTTTGTATGAAACTGTCTTGAGGTTGTTGATGGGCTCACCGTTTGTATCAGAAGCCTGAATTGAGAAAACCTCTTTAACAGTTTTTGTAACTGCCTTCTGGAATGACTTGTCGCTGTCGCTCTGTGTGATAAGCGCTCTTGTGAGGGGAGCGAGAAGGTTGTTTGCAAGTGTGGGAACAAGGTTTGAGGTGTCAAGGATAAGAAGACCACCTGAAAGCTCTGCGCCATCTGCACTATATGCGGGATAGCCCTGTTCGTCTGCAACGTAAGATATTGACTGGCTGATACCGGGGATAATAACTGTGGGATAAACCACGCTATCCTTGCCGTACATAGGATCAGCTTTGTCAGTAATCTGCTCACCTGAGAAGAACTCGGGTGTTGATTCCATAAGCTCAATAGCCTCGTCAACGCTGTTAGCATTGATAATTGTTGAGCCGTCGGCTGTTTTTGTGAATGTGTTTGAGCTGAGTAAGCTTACAATAGCAACAGCACCAACAGTGTAAAGAGAGAGAGTCATTACAACTGCGAGAGCAATAGCTATTATGCGTTTGCCTGTCTTTTTCATAGAAAAAGCATCCTCCTTAGATTTTATACGGATATAATATACCATAACGCGTTCAAAAATACAATATAATTTGTACATATTTTTTTAAAATATTATATACATTATTATGTTGTTGACATTGTTGCGTTCATTTTATATAATTGAGGTAGT
>JAGBTL010000048.1 GCA_017631355.1 Clostridia bacterium | reverse complement strand
CGAGTCCGATTTGAGCTTTTACTGTGTTACCGAGGAGCAGCTTCCTTACCTTGTTCGCTTTTTCGGCGATAGTCTTGCTGTTAAAGAGCAGAGGGACTATTTTGACTATATCTATCTGAGTGAGAGCCTGTCACTTTTAAAGGGCAGAAAGCTTCACTCTAAGAAAAATCACGTAAATTCCTTTATGAAAAGGTACAGCTACACCGTTGAGGATATTGGTGAGTCCAACCTTAAGGAGTGCCTTGATTTTTCTCACAAATGGCACATGCAGAATGAAAGCACACAGCGACTTGAGGCAGAGCGTCAGGTAATTGATTGCGCATTCTCAAAGTTTGACAAGCTGAATTACAGGGGGATAATCCTTCGTGTTGATGGTGAGATTGTTGCCTATGCTCTTGGCGAGCCTATGGCAGACGGTAAAACCTTCTGTGTTCATTTTGAAAAGGCTTCACCTGATTTCCCACAGGCATATGCAGCGGTAAATAAGCTGTTTGCTGACAGGCTCACAGGTGAGTTTGTATATCTTAACCGTGAAGATGATGCAGGGGTTGAGGGCTTGCGCAAGGCAAAGCTTTCCTATCAGCCTGAGTATCTTTTGAAAAAATACTATGCAAAGGTTATATGATTTCAAAGCGGTTATACCTGCGGATTTCACCTCACTCAAAAAACTGTGGTGTGACGTCTTCGGGGATTCGGAAAAGGTTGTTGACAGCTTTTTTCAGAAAACCGCAGAAGCAGAAAATATATTGGCCGCCTTTCACGGCAACGAGCCCGTCAGCGTGCTGTATCTTCTTGACAGTACGATGCGGGTAGGAGACTGTGATTATAAGGCTTATTACGTTTACGCTGTCTGTACAGCGGCAGAGCATCGTGGTAAGGGTCTTATGAAGGCGTTGCTTGACTTGGCTTATGAAAAGGCGGTAAGGGATAAGGTCAGCTACCTTTACCTTGTGCCTGCCGAAAACTCGCTTTTTGAGCTTTACGGCAAATATGGCTATAAAACCGGCTTTTTCTATGATGAGGCACAGTTGAACAGGGCAGAGCTCTCTGGTGGAGATTATGATGCTGTTCAGTTGACCTATGATGATTTTAAAAAATACCGTCGCAGTACAGAGTGTGCATTAGCCACTCCCTGCGAAAAAACGTTCAACAGCTTTTACAGCCCCGCAGACGATGAAGTTAAGGTTATCTGTGTAGAGGGTCAGGGCTATTGTGTAGCGGAATTTTGCGACGGCAGATATATCATTCACGAGCTTTTTGGTAATGACACAGCAGTTTTGTGCTGCGTCTTTAAGGCTCTTGATTGTGAAGCACTTGTGGTGAAAAGGCCTGCGGCTTCAGGTGGTCAGCCTTACGGTATGTACAGGGCTGTGGATAATGCACCTGATTTTGATAATGGCTTTTTCGGTATTCCTTACGGAGGGTGATTTTGTGATATACGTTTTCCTTGCAGACGGCTTTGAGGAAGTTGAGGCACTTGCGCCTGTTGATTTTCTCCGTCGCGCAGGTATAAATACAATAACCGTTGGCGTAACGGGTGACGTGGTGCGCGGTGCACATAATATTGAGGTCAGGGCGGATGCTTCGTTGAACGAGGTGCTGCTTTCCGACGAGCTTGACGGCATTGTTTTACCGGGTGGAATGCCCGGTGCTGAAAACCTTGATAATTGTGCAAAGGTGCAGCAGGCTATTGATTATTGTGCACAGCAGGATAAAATTATTTCCGCAATATGTGCCGCACCCTTTATCCTCGGTAAAAAGGACTTGCTCAAGGGCAAGCGTGCAACCTGCTTCCCCGGGTTTGAGGCGTTCCTTGAGGGCGCAACCGTAACAGGTGAGGGAGTTGTAAGGGACGGCAAAATAATCACCGCCAAGGGCGCAGGCGTAGCGTGGGAGTTTGGTGCAGAAATAGCCGCTCTTATTGTTGGCGAAGAAAAAAGCAAAGCAATTCTCGGGGCGATTCAATGGAAAAAATAATTGATATACGTCCCATAAAAAAGAAGTTGCGCGCCGAGACTCGCGAGATGAGGCGCACAATGAGTCCTGTGGGCAAGCAGACCCTTGACAGGAAAATAAAAAACAGGCTACTCAATATGTGGGCAATCAGACAGGTGGACACAGTTCTGTGCTACGTGTCAACAGATATTGAGGTTGATACAAGAGAGCTTATAAACACTCTCCTGCAAATGGGCAAGCGCGTGGCGGTGCCCCGTTGTGAGGAGGGCAGGACAGAAATGAATTTTTATTACATTGACTCTCTTGAAAGCCTTTCATCAGGTAGCTTTGGCGTGGATGAGCCCGACCCACAGAAGTGTGTTATGGTTGGCAAAACCGAGGACACGGTTTGTATTGTACCTGCATTTATGTTTGATAAATCAGGCTACCGATTGGGCTACGGCAAGGGCTACTATGACAGATATCTGTCAGGATATAAGGGAAGCACCATCGGCATTTGCTATGATGCGAATATAGTGGACGAGCTTTACCACGGCAAGTATGACAGAACAGTTGACCTTGTGGTAACGGAAAAAGAGATTATAACAGTCCGCGAGGATTGATATACAAAAGGAGTTTTCAAAATGGCAAACGGTAACGATTACAATGAGCTTTTAAGCGGGTTTGAAGATAAAAAGTCTGCTCCTGCACCCGTGAAAAAAGAAAACAGCGGTGCTCAGGATAAGGCAAACCTTAAGGGTGGTGTGTATTTTTCAAATCCCCCCAGAGCAATTGATTCACAGGCACAGCGTGCAAAAACACAGCCTCGTCGCAAGGGTGCTGCCAGAAAAATAAACGTGGATGACGGTGGCGACAAGAAGAAAAATCCCATTGTTCGCTTTTTTACCTCAAAGGGCTTCAAGCGCTTTGCAATTATGGTTGCCGTAATTGCAGTTGTCAGCACAATCCTTTGCTACGTAGGAATTCAGTGCATCAACGATGTTCTCGCGCTCAATGCAGAGGATACCTCTGTTGAGGTTACAATTCAGGAGGGCGTAACTGATTCTGACGTTCTTGATTTACTTAAGGAAAAGGATCTTATTGAAAATAAGGCGTTCTGCAAAATCTTCCTTACAATATTTGACGTTGACGGCAATTACATTCCCGGTGTTTATACACTTAACCCCAAAATGGGCGTTGAAAAAATGATTGCCACCATGAAGACCGACTACACAGGCGGCGAAACAATTTCTCTTACCTTCCCCGAGGGCTACACAGTTTATCAGATTGCTGAAAAGCTTGAGCTTAACGGTGTTTGTACTGCAAGCAGCTTCATTACAACACTTAAAACAGTTGACTTCTCAAGCGAATATGAGTTTATTGCATCTATCACAGATAAGGAAAAACGCTTCTGTGCACTTGAGGGCTACATTTTTCCCGATACATACGATTTCTATGTTGGTGAAAATGCTTCAAGCGTTGTAAGACGCTTCCTCGACAACTTTGAGTCAAAGTGGACCGATGAATATCAGGCACAGGCAGAAAAGCTTGGCAAATCAGTAGATGAAATCGTTATTATCGCATCTATGATTCAGGCTGAGGCAGCTTCAACAGACCAGATGGCAGATATCTCATCAGTATTGCACAACAGACTTAACAAGCCTTCAGCATTCCCTTGGCTTGATATGGACTCAACAAAGGACTACGTTAAAAAGACAATTATGCCTGAGCTTTCATCCTCTGTTGAGGGCGCAGAGCAGTATGCAGAGTATGAGCGCCTTTATGATACTTATCACGATGGCGGTTGTGAGGGTCTCCCTGTAGGTGCTATCGGCAACCCCGGTGCATCTGCAATCCACGCGGCATTGTTCCCCTCAGATACAAACTACTATTACTTCTGCCATAACACAGAAACAGGCAAGGTATACTACGCTTCATCTAACTCTGAGCATAACAGAAACAAGAGAGAAGCAGGCTTGGATTAATTATGAAAAAAGCAGTATCATTATTACTTGCATCAGCGATGGTTGTGTGTCTTTGCTCCTGCAGTCTTATGGTTCAGAATACTGCGCGTACGATTACTGCAATGAACACGGTTATGCAAATAACCGTGTTCAATAATTCTCAGTCGGAAGCAGAGCGTATCGCAGGTCGGATGGTTGACAGCATTGTGCGCATTGATGCACTTATGGACGCCAATAGCTTTGAAAGTGACGTGTATAAGGTGAACAATGCCTCAATCGGCACAAGTGTTGAAATTGCTTCCGAAACAGCAGATGTTCTGAACATATCACTACAAGCCAATGCGCTGACAAAGGGTTGCTTTGACGTTACTCTTATGCCTGTTATTGAGGAATGGGGCTTTCACGACGGAACCTACGGTGTGCCGTCTGCAGAAGGCTTGAAAAATGCAATGAGCTACGTTGATGCACACGGCTTTTCCGTGCAGGGTGACAAGCTTACCAAAAGCACAGACGTCCGCATAACTCTCGGCGGTATTGCCAAGGGATACCTCGGTGATGAGCTTCTTAAAATTGCTGCCGAGGAAAATGCTTCGGCTTTGCTTTCCTTGGGCGGTAATATTGTTTTGTGCGGTGATAAGGCAGACGGCTCCCTGTGGAGTGTTGGGGTAAAAAATCCTCATAATACCGAAAGCCTTGCCTGTAGCTTTGAAAGTGAGGGTAACAGGTCTGTTGTAACCTCGGGCGGCTACGAGCGCTTTTTTGAGTATGGCGGTAAAAGCTATCACCACATTATTGACCCTGCAACAGGATACCCTGCAGAGAGTGACCTGTACAGTGTTACTGTTATTGGTGAAAACGGAGCCCTGTGTGATGCCTTTTCAACAGGTCTTTTCGTAATGGGAAAGGAAAAAGCCGTTGCCTTCGCCAAGGAAAACAACGACTTTCAGTTCATATTTATTACTACCGACAATGAAATTCTTTACACAAGCGGTATTGTTGGTATGGAGTGCGAGGACAAAGCATTTACTCTCCAAGCAATTCAATAATAACACTATTGGATAACAAAAATCCCTTTTCAGTTAAGGAAATGCTATTGTTATCATAATTCACAAGGCCTTGCTCCTTCAGGAGCGGGGCTTTTTTTATAATGTCATCTGCAGAGGCGTCACCGTATTTTGTAACAAGCTCGTCAATGCTCAAGCCGTCCTTCAGACGTAAACGGAGCATTATGTATTCGTCACGGTCACCGCCCATTGTGTCAAAGAGGGGTGGCGCACCATTGATGAAATCCTCAAGGCTGTTTTCAAAATAAAACCTTTTTCCGCCAATGAAGGAGTGGGCAGAGGATCCAATGCCAAGGTAACCGTCAAGGCGCCAGTACTTTGTGTTGTGTCGGCTTTCGTAGCCTGTCCTTGCAAGGTTTGAAATCTCGTAGTGGCAAAAGCCCTTGCTTGTGAGGTAGTCAACACATTGTGTGTAAAGGTCGCATACCTCATCCTCATCGGGAAAGGTGTACCTTTCCTTGTGCTTGTCAAAAAACGTGCCCTCCTCAATCTTCAGCATATATGCGCTTACGTGGGGAACGTCACATTCTGCAATGAAATCAAGGGTGTCTGTAAGGCTTTCGGCAGTCTGGTGGGGAATACCCAGCATAATATCAAGTGATATGTTGGTGATTCCGTTGCTTTTGAGCAGCTCAATAACCTGCCTTATTCTGTTGCGGTCTGCACCTCTGCCAAGGGCTTTGCGCTCCTCGTCAACGGCAGATTGCATACCAAGGGAAATGCGGTTTACGCCACACTCCTTGAAATGGGGAATAAGCTCCTTTATGTCAGAGCCGGGGTTACACTCTACTGTTATTTCGCCTGTGTCGGGAATGCTGAAGCACTCCTTTGCGGTGCTTACAATTCGTGCAATCTGTTCACCTGTCAGCACCGAGGGTGTACCACCCCCGAGGTAGAGCGTGTCTGCACTAAAGTGTGCTTTGACAAAATCCTTGCAGCGGCGTAAGGTTTTGATTTCGTCAATTACCGCATCAACGTAGTTTTCTTTTGTTGCGTCATCACACCGCATTGAGTAAAAGTCGCAATAGGGACATTTTGATTTGCAGAATGGAACGTGAATGTATATGCCGCTCAAAGCCTCACCGCCTTTTGTGTTGCTGAGGCTATTATACTATTTATCCCTGTGGTTTTCAACAGCATTTTCCATACGCCTGATAACGTAGGTGTTACGGCAGCCTCCGTTCAGCTGGTTGCATTTGTGTATGTTAAGGCACCTTATGCGCTTGTTGCCGTTGTGGTAGGTTGTTTCCTCAAGGATAATGTTTTTATCCACCACGTTGCAGTATTGCTCGAATGTAAATGAATGCTTGTTCAAAAAATCACCTCAGAATATAGTATGTAGAAGTGCTCATATAATATGTAATATAATTGTATTTTAAATCATACTTTTTAACAGAATACAAGGTTTGTATTAAGCTTTTAAAAAGGTTGTGTTAAGGTGATTTATGTAATCGGAGTGCTTCTTTTGTGTGTTGCATTGTGGATTTTTAAAAACAGCGGCTCCTTTATAAAGGCGCTTCTCACAAGTGTTGTGGGTGGGGTGGGCTCACTTTGCGCCGTGGGAGCAGTATCCTGCTTTGTTCCGCTTACGGTTGGTCTGAACCTGTGGAGCCTTGCCTTCTGCGCTATGTTTTCTGTGCCGGGCACGGTGCTTCTGCTGTTAGCCAAAACGTTTTTGTTCTAAAAAACACCCGACAGACAAATGCCTGTCGGGTGTAACTGTTGTTATGTATTAAAGGTAGTTTCTTGCAAGGAAGAAGCAAACCCAAAGGGCAACAACAAATGCACTTTCTGCAGGGATTGCAAGCTTTGTGTAGGGACATTTCCAGCCCTTGTCCACACACAGGAAAATTGTTCTTGTAACAAGCACCGTTGTTGCAAAGAACATACCGCCCACAAGTGAGTGGAAGGCTGTGCCAAGTGCAAACATAAGATACAGCAAAAATGCGCCAAGTGCAAATGAAATACCGCCGTAGTAAACACGGATTTCTGTTTTACCTGCATTGTCAACAGGCTTTACAGAAAAGCTTTCCGCATTCTTGATGGGGCTTGAAATGAAAACAACCGCCATACCGAAGAAGTACAAAGCAAGACAGATTGTTGCAAACGTTGCAGGGGGATTAACCGCCCATATTTCTTTTAATATGTCCATATATAAACCTCTTTTCGTTTTTTTACATAATAACACTTTTGCATCTTTGTGTAAATATGCGAATATAAAAATAAAAATTATTGTGCTAAAATATATTCAGTAATTTTCTTTTAATAACGGAGGAAGCTTTATGGGTAAAAGTATTATAGTAGCAGGCTTGGGTCATGGTGGTATTGCAGCGGCAGCATTGCTCTCCAAGGCAGGCTATGATGTAACTGTATATGAAAAAAAGAGCGAGGGTACCCTCGGCTATGACTGGACTGATATTTTTGACCCCAAGGCATTAGGTGTTGCGGAAATTCCTATGCCGCCTGAGGATAAATATGAATATAAAGAGGATATGACCTTCTGTGGCCCTTGTGGTAACAATCCCCTTAAGCAGCACGTTCCGCTTGATGCCCGTGAAATAAAAATGGAGCGTCGCGATATTTATAATCACCTCATTGAAAATGCAGTTGGCTGCGGTGTTAAAATTGTTTATGATTGTCAGGTTAACGGACCTATTCTTGATGGCGAAAGGGTAGTGGGCATCAGCACCGAGAAGGGTGATGTTTTGGGTGATCTTGTGATTGATGCCTGCGGTGTTAATTCTCCTGTTCGTCGCAATATGCCCAAATCAACAGGCGTGCAGAACGAAATTGACCGCGCACATAAAATTTCTATTTACAGAGCATTCTTTAACAAAGCAAGCGACGAGCCTACCGAGGATAAATTCAAGGTAATCCTTTTTGCAGGCGGCAAGCCCGGTATTAACTGGGTTGCGGCAGAGGATGAATACACCGACGTTCTTATCGGCAGATTTACAGAGTTCGGCATTGATGAGGTTAATGCAACCCTTGAAAACCTTCGCAAAAAGAATCCTCGCCTTGGCGAAGAAAGGCTTCGCGGGGGTCAGTTTGTGGAAATACCCATCAGACACACACTTTCTGTTCCTGTTGCAGATGGCTATGCGGCAATCGGTGACAGCGCGTTTATGCCTGTGCCCCTTATCGGCTCGGGTATGGCAAACGCCTTCAAGGCGGCAAAAATCCTTGCTGACACAATAATTGCCGATAAAGAGGATACATATTCAGCAAAGACCTTGTGGCCCTATGCGGTTAAATATCACAAGGCACTTAGCTCGGGTCTTGCACCCCTTGAGTGTGTAAGGAGCGCACTTTTAAAGCTCAGACCCCAGGACGTTGAATACTGCTTTGAATCGGGCATTGTAAACAGCGATGATATTACAATGTCAGCAGATTTTGGCAGTATGGGTGACCTGTTTGCCTTTGATAAGGATGACATTAAAAAGAAAATCAAGGGTGCAACAGGCAACAAATACCTTATCAAAACCCTCGGCGGTGCCGTTGGTAAAATGGTGAAGGTTGTTGTTCTTTCTAATCAGATGCCTCAGGAATGGGATAAGGCAAAGGTTCTTGACTGGGCAAAAAAATACGACAAAGCGTTTATGTAAAAAACAAGCCTTAAGGAGAATATCCTTAAGGCTTTTGCTTTTCTTTTGTGTCAGAAGCCCTTGCTTCTGAAGTCTGTCCATCTTCCGTCGTTGGACATTTCACCGCCGTTGCGGAAAATGCCCTTTGACTGCTCGTTGCCGTTGAGCCATGCGTCGCACCACTTGTCAATATAGTAGGTGTACTGTGAGGGGTCGCTTGTGCAGGTTGTGTGGGTTGCACCGTTAAGACAGCCGTAAACCGCAGGACCTCTGACTGCATCAAATGCAGTTACAAGCCATTGCTCGGGGCTTACAATCCAATCCTTTGTGCCGCCAAAAAAGAGAGTGGGCTTTGTGTCAAGCTCTGCCTCGTAGTCAAAGTTGCTGCCTGCAATTGAAATAACGCATTTAACTCTGCTATCGGTGGAAGCGTTTACGGAGCTTCTGCCGCCCTGTGAGTGACCGATAAGGGCAACTCTGTTTGCATCAATCTTGCCGTAAAGGGGTGAGTCGGGGTTGTTGCCCTCGTTGATAACAAAATCAAGTGAGTAAAGCTGGGCTGTGCCGTCAGCAGACATATTTTCATCGCTTGCTATAACTATGTAGCCCATATTGGACAGGTCTGTGAGAAGACTTGCATAGAAATCTGCAGTAACCATTGTGCCGTTTGCCCAAACAAGCACAGGGTAAGTGGAATTGCTTGTGCTCATGTTCGGGGGACAGTAAACTGTCTGTCGGGGAGTTACCTCGTCATAAATAATTGTTTGAACAGAGAACGAATGCTCTATCAGTGGCTGCGTTGGTGCCTCGGTAGGCTGTGCAGGTGCTTCGGTCTGTGATGCTTGTGTCTGTACAGGTGCTTGTGTTGCCGCAGGCTGTGTTTGTACGTAAGCCTCTGTCTGATAAGAGTCGGCATTGTCTGTGACTACGGGGTCATTATTTATTATAATATTCTGCTCGTTCTGGTAATCCTGCTGGTTGTTCTCTACTACAACCTGCTCGGTCTTCTTTTTGCCGCAGGCGGCATAGGAGAACACCATTGCTAAAACACAAAGTATGCTGATTGTTTTTCTGAAACGTATCATCTTAACGCCCCTTCAGAAGTATTTGTTGATTTGAGTATAACAGAAATATTCTAAAAGTGCAATATAGTTAATCGGAAGTGAGTTGTATATAGTCAACATCTGTGCGATTACCATATACATAAACACAATCGTCAGATATTTCACCAGGAACATTGATTTTTTGCAATATGTCTATTACGATTTCCTTTGTTTCATTGGTTGTATCAATTTTTAGCCACTCTATATCATTATAGCTATCCGAGCCAAAGTGACTCCATGTAGTATCACTGTATATAAATCCGTTAAGTGATTTCGTTGTCCATTTGAATTGTAAATTACTCAGCTTTTCATCTTCCGAACATTCTATTCCGTAGAAGAATGCCTTGAAAATTTCATTCCATTTTGTGTCGTTCATATTATTTCAACTCCATAATAATTGGATGAGTATGTAATTATAATATCAGTTGTAACTGCATTTGTCAAAGCAGAGGAAAATAATGGTTTTGAAAATCAATGCGGAGCATTGCATGTAATCCGTCGTAGACGGAATGTAACCACAAATCAACAAAAAAAGAGTAACCAAACGAAGTAGAATTGATGTAAGAGTAAATAAAAGTAGTGCCGTCGGTTTGTTAGGCGAATTGTAAATTGTTACTCCGTTATATAGAATGATGGCATGAGATGATTATGTGGATAAAACGCAATTACTGATTCTATGTATTCTTCGATTTCAGATAGGGTTTTATTTTTCAGGCAATCTTTATGAATATATGTTTCTGCATACATATATTCAGGATTGGTAGTATCTTTGTATCCTCCACAACCAAGTGAGTTGATTTGCTCATCAATACGTACGTGTTCAAACCATAAAATTGCCTCTACACAGCTTCCTTGTGAATAAAGTAATTCTAAGAACTCTTTCCAATCAGGAAATATATAGTCAGCACATAATTTATGTTTTTCAATATATTCAAGTACATCTTTTGACAGCATAGTCGTCACCTCTACAAAATAATGTTGACTAACAATTTATCAAATCCTTATTTGTTGAACTGATTATATTATGAAGCAGTTATAGAGCATTTTTTCATTCAATGATATATCGCTTGCGCGATATGATATACGACTTTGTCGTATGATGTATTTCCGCTAAGCGAAAATATGATATAATATCCGTTCCTTCATACGCGGAGCGTATATCATCCACGTGAGTGGATATCATACCATAGGGTATATCATCCGTGACCAACGGGAACGGATATCAT
>JAGBTL010000005.1 GCA_017631355.1 Clostridia bacterium | reverse complement strand
GCATCCTGAACAGGTGCGCCTGTGAGATCGTGGCTGAGACCGTCTATTACACCACCGATAGCCATAGCAAGAAGGGGAATGAACTTGATAAACGTAGCACTAATCTGGAGCTTACCTGCAAGGCGTGATGAAAGCGTGTTAACTGCAAATACGATAATAAGTACAAATCCTGCAAAAAGGAATGTTTCTGAACTGCTTACAGGACCAAAGTCGGTGCCGTTTGTTGTAACACTTGCAATAGAAAATGCAGGGTTAACTGATTTGATGAATGTAAGGAAATATCTTGCAGTAAGCCAAGCAAGGACAGATGTCATTGCAGGTGTGTAGATGGTTGTTGTAAACCAACCAATCATATATGCATATTTACTGCCGATAGTTGCCTCTGAATAGTCAACAAGGCCGTTAACCTTTTCGTATCTCTGTGCCATAACACAGAATGCAAGGATACAGAAAAGCATAACAGTACCACCGATAATCCATGCAATAATACCAAGAGGCATATCTCCGTTGGTTTTCTCAAGGATTGTCTGTGCCTTGAAGAAAACACCTGAGCCTACAACTGTACCAACAACCATACAGATAGCCATCAGCAAGCCGTATTGCTTTTTTAATCCGTTTTCCATTTTTACCACCCTTTAAAATTTATATTGATAACTGCATTTATACTGTGAAAAAGTGCCTGTCTAAAATGTCCGATGCAGTTATAACAAACCTTACGCAAGGTCGCACCTTGTAATATTCTGCTGTGCGAGGGTCTGAAACAGGGCTTGTTGAGTTGCCCAGACTACCCAGAAGATCGCGGCAGATAAGTGTTGAGTGCTCGGCCTTGAATTCATTTGCAAGCTGTTGAATGAGTGCGTAGTGAGCATCCTTTTTCTCCGTGGGGTCGTCATTAGTGTACCCTGCAAGAAGGCCTGCAACCATAAACATACCACTTACTGCACCGCACACCTCGCGGAGCCTGCCCATGCCGCCGCCAAATGAGGAGGCAAGCATAGCCGCAGTTTCTTCGGTAAGTCCGCAATCCTCGGCAAATGCAACGAGAACCGCCTGACTGCAGTTGTAGCCCTCGCAAAATAATTTTGCAGCGCGCTCTGAATGCTTCATAGGTTAATCATCACATCCTGAAATGATACATAAAGTTTCATTTAATATAATATACTATTATTCATCGTTTGTAAATTGACGGAAAGTAAAAAATTATCGCTTGTTTTTGTATATATTATTAAATTTCCGCAGCTTTATTGAAATATTGGAAATATATGTGGTATAATTATAAAAAATAATCGGAAGGACAGTTAAATGAAGCTTTCACTTGTTGTGCCTTGCTTTAATGAGCAGGATAATGTTCAACCCTTTTACGAGGCAGTTGAGGGTGCATTCCGCGGAGTTATCCGTGACTATGAAATAGTTTTTGTAAATGACGGCAGCGTTGACAAAACTGCCGAAAACCTTAAGGTGTTGTTTAATTATCATCCTGACCGTGTTCAGGTTCTGAGCTTTAGCCGCAATTTCGGTAAGGAGGCAGCAATTTATGCAGGGCTTTCTCACGCCAAGGGTGATTTGGTTTGCATTATAGATGCTGACCTGCAGCAGCGTCCTGAGGTTGTTATTGAAATGCTTCAGGTAATGGCAGAGGACGATGCTGTTGATTGTGTAGCTGCTTATCAGGCAAACCGCCGCGAGAGCAAAGCTCTTTCAACCCTTAAGTCAGCATTCTATAAGGTTATCAATAAAATTGCCGAGGTTGATTTTGTTAACGGTGCATCTGATTTCCGCCTTATGAAGCGCCCTATGGTAGATGCAATCATCAGCCTTAGTGAGCGTCAGCGCTTTTCCAAGGGCATTTTCAGCTGGGTCGGCTTTAACACAAGGTACATTCCCTATGACGTTGCGGAGCGTCAGTCAGGCGAAACCAAGTGGAGCGTGTACAAGCTCTTTAAATATGCCTTTGACGGCATTGTTTCCTTTTCAACCTTCCCACTTAAAATTGCAACAGGTGTGGGCTTGCTTACCTCTGCACTTTCCGTATTGTACCTTTTCATTGTTATCATTCAAAAGCTTGCCTTTGGCATTGACGTGCCCGGCTATGCAACCATAGTTGTGCTTGTTCTGTTCCTTGGTGGAATGCAGCTTTTCTGCCTTGGTATTCTTGGCGAGTATATCTCAAAAATTTTCATTCAGTCAAAAAATCGTCCTATCTACATTTTGAAGGAGCATCTGAGTAAAGATGAGCGAGAAGCTTAAGTATCTTGTGAAAAAATACCGCGAAATAATCCTTTATGGTGTTTTCGGTGTTGTTACAACACTGGCAAATCTGTTCACCTTCCTGTTTTTTACCCACGTGCTTGGCGAGGATTTTTACCTCCTTAACAATGCACTTGCGTGGATTGCAGGTGTTGTTGTTGCGTTCCTCACAAACAAAAGCTGGGTTTTCGGCTCACGCGATTGGGGACTTCGCAAGGTGCTGACAGAGCTTGCCGAGTTCGCAGTTGCCCGACTTTTCAGCTTCGGCTTTGAGGAGGGCGGAATGCTTCTTTTCATCACCGTTCTTGGATTGGGCGCAAACTCCTTTGTGCTCTTCGGTGTTGAAATTACAGGACAGCTTATTGTTAAAACACTCCTGTCTGTGGGTGTTGTTATAATGAACTACTTTTTCAGTAAATTTTTCATTTTCAAAAAGAATAATGAAAAGGACAAAAAAAATAGCACAAATTAAAATTATCCCTGTGATGCAATCAGCACCACAGGGATTTCCTTATTTTATTTCATATTCCTTTTCATCAATTACAAGGCAGCGGTCAGCTTTAAAGTAAACCTCAATGGTGTCAGATTCACCCCATTGACCGATATACACTCTTTGTGGCTTTTTTGAAAAGCTGAACAGGATAAAGGAAAAATCCTTGTTGTATTCATTTACGTCAACCACAGTATCGCCACCCAATGCACCGCTATCAATGCTAATTACCTGTGCATAGTGAGAGTCGAAAGGGGAGTCAACAGTTTTCACAACAGTATTACTTCCAAAGTTGCCGAAAAGAAGGCACATACCCGAAATGAATGACACAAAAACAAATGAAACACTATATGCAATCACGGTAATTATTTTATCTCTTTTGATCTTTATGCTTTTAAAAGCAAGAATGCAACAGCATACAGAAATCAGCAACATACAAATCATAGAGATAAGCGTCGGATAATTAAAAACGTAAATAACCGTGCCGATTAGCGCGATAACAGGGGATAATTTACACAGTAGAATCGCTGTATGTGTCTTTGAGGAATCCTTGAAAATAAAGTTCAGAACAACCGTTGCAACGGCTATTGCTACACCGCAAACTGAATAAATAGTTGGATATGTAATTCCAAATTTATAGTCGATAATACTGCAAAGAATTAAAAATGCAGGGTAAAGCACAATATATCCGAATAAAATATAAATTGATGCTTCGGTAGCGCGTGACTTTTTGTCCTTACATTCACAGGTAAGATGCTTTTTCATATAATCACCTCTGCGGTGATTATAGCACATTTAATGAAATATTGCACGCAATATGAAATAATCTTACGATTATGAAATATTTTGTCTTAGGACAAAATGTGAAATAAAATAAATCCTTTATACGCCGCTGCGTATTTCGTAGCGTCAGCTATTTCATATCTGCAAGGATATTTCACAAATCCGCAAGGATTTATTTCATTGAAAAAGCACCGCTTTCGCGATGCTTTTTCTTGGCACCCCCAATAGGAATCGAACCTATAACTAACCCTTAGGAGGGGTTTATTATATCCATTTAACTATGGAGGCAAATATATTCAATTATACGCGATAAGGGGTTTATTATTACGAGCGTAGCGAGTAACAAGGTTCTGCCGCAGGCAGGTTCTTATATCCATTTAACTATGGAGGCGTGGGTTTTATTTACAACATTGATAATTATATCAAAACAATGGCATTTGTCAAGAGTAACAAACAACTAAGTTGCAATTTGTTTAATTGTGATAATACCAGGGAAATTTATACTAAATTATTGAAGCTAAACACAGTCCGGGCTATTGCATTTTTGGTTTTTGGGGTGCTATAATTGTTTTACCAAATAAATTTATGGGGTGATTATATGTTTAAAATCAACAACTTCTTTAATAATGATGATGTTGATATTATTGCGCAGAAGGGTCCGTTTCAGGTCATTCAGTATAAAAGAGACCTTAGCGTTTCACCTGACACAGCAATGAATGCTTATTTCTGCGATGAAATGAACATCAGAAAGCGTCAGGTTATTTGCAACCTTGCAGCCTCTGCAGGTATCATTTGTCAGGCAGGCGCAATGCAGTGGACTGTTGGTAACGTTAATGCAACCACAGGCGTTAAGGGTGCAGGTGATTTCCTCGGCAAGCTTGTTAAGGGTAAGGTTACAGGCGAAAGTGCAATCAAGCCCGAGTACGTTGGTGACGGTGTCCTTGTTCTTGAGCCTACATATAAGCACATCATATTGCTTGATACAAGCACATGGAACGGCAGGGTAGTCCTTGATGACGGACTTTTCCTTGCTTGTGATGCAGCCATAAACCAAAAGCTTGTTGCACGTTCAAACGTTTCATCGGCGGTTCTTGGCGGTGAGGGCTTGTTCAACCTTGCGCTTGAGGGTATTGGTGTTGCAGCACTTGAGTGCCGTTGCCCTCAGGAGGAGCTTATTGAAATTGAGCTTGTTAACGACGTTCTCAAGGTTGACGGTAACTTCGCTATCGCATGGAGCGATTCTCTTAACTTTACAGTTGAGCGCTCAGGCAAAACTCTTGTTGGCTCTGCTGCCTCCGGTGAAGGCTTTGTGAATGTATATCGCGGAACGGGTAAGGTTCTCCTTGCTCCTGTTGACAGAACAATCGGTGGCTTTACAAACCCTGCTACACCTACTTCAGGCGGCAGTAAGACTGCAAGTGCACTTGGTTCAATTATCGGCGGTATCGCAGGCGCAATTGATTAATTTAAAACGTGTTTAGGAGCAGACTTCGGTCTGCTCCTTTTTTATACATAGTTTCACGTTTATATCAAATAATACCCTTGAAAGGAGGCTATTATGAATATGAAAGAAAAAGAATTTAACAACGCTAAAATTGAAATATCAGCAGAGAGCTTCAGTCGTAACCCCGAAACCGTTGATGAAATGCTCAACTCATACGGCACGTACAACATCCAACCAACCGCGCTGAATGAAAATGATTTCCCTGCCATTGCGCAGGGTGAAAATAAGCGGATGAAAGAACGCACACACGAGTTTTTCCGTGGAGAGAGCGACG
>JAGBTL010000047.1 GCA_017631355.1 Clostridia bacterium | reverse complement strand
TAAATCGCTTCGGCAGACCGCTTTATGAAATGTTTTTTGAGGATTATACCGAAAAGCTGTGGGGTGTTAACCCCTCGGATATTTCTCCCGATTGGGGCGCACAGAGAGTCAAGGGCTTATCGCTTACAAAGGCGGTGCTCAACGTTCTAACAAAGCCCTTCAAAAAGAAGGAGGAAATTGAAACCTCACTTATTGAGCAATTCTACTACCCCAAAAAGGGACCGGGTCAGCTTTGGGAGGCTCTTGCACAGGAGATTGAAGCGCGCGGTGGCAAAATATTGAAAAACAACTGCGTGAAATCAATTTCAGTACGCGACAAGCAAATTCACTCCGTGACAGTCAACACATCTGACGGAGTTGTTGAATACACGGCAGATTATTATATCTCCACAATGCCTGTAAAGGACCTTGTAAAAGGTATGGGCGAGGAGCCGCCGAAGATTGTTAGTGACATTGCAGAGCAGCTTCCGTACCGCGACTTTATTACGGTAGGTCTACTCGTTGACAAGCTACTGCTTGAAAACAAAACAAAGCACAAAACGCTTAACAACATCGTGCCCGACTGTTGGATTTACATTCAGGAGCGTGACGTGAAAATCGGCAGACTTCAGATTTTCAACAACTGGTCACCCTATATGGTAAAGGACCCCGAAAATACCGTATGGATGGGGCTTGAATACTTCTGCTCCGAGGGCGACGAAATGTGGAATATGTCCGACAGCGAATTCATTGATTTTGCAACCGATGAGCTCAGCAAAATCGGCATCATAAGCACGTCAGACGTAAGGGATGCAGTTCGCATCAAGGTGAAAAAGGCATATCCTGCATACTTCGGCTCCTACGCAGAATTTGACAAGGTAAGGGAATACCTTGACTCCATAGGCAACCTTTTCTGCATTGGCAGAAATGGTATGCATCGCTACAACAATATGGACCACTCCATGCTCACAGCTATTGAGGCTGTAAGCTGCATAAAGCGCGGCTCATCTGACAAATCTGCTATATGGAACGTAAACACCGAGCAGGAATACCACGAGGAAAAAGAATAATTCAAACGGAACCGATTCACATTATTGACTCGGTTCCTTTAATTTTTCCAATTAAAAATAAACAAACTTTTTATCTCGCCAATGTAGAAAACCTGTTTTGTCAGAGGTATCGTTAAAAACCTGCCGCCCTTCCTTGTGCATATTGCACAATATTTAGCGCTATGTTTAGTGCATTTTATCAAACACACAAAAAGAATTGCACAACGCCTCTTTTGTGCATTTTGCACAAGTTGATATCCTTCGCTTTGTGCATTATCACTTGACTTTTTCAGAAAAATCATTATAATAGAGGTACAAGGTAAGCAACAGAGCAAGCCTTGAATAAAAAAGGAAAGAGGTCCAAAAAATGTTTGACTATCGCGTAATTGAAAAACGTCTTCTTGCAGAAATTGAAGCAGAAAAGGGCTTTACTTTCAAAAAGCTCATGAAGATTATCAGCCTTGACGGTCTTTACAGAGAGATGCAGTAATCTTCACTCTTCTCAATAATAAGCTTTTTCCATCTGTGGCGCCCCTATCAGCGCCGTCACAGACGATAAAGCAAGTTATATATAGTTTCATAAAGCCAAAACAACAGCCGCGTTTATTAACGCGGTTGTTGTTTTTTACTATTTTTTCAGGGTTTTTTTGTCCTATATTACATATTGAAAAAGTTTATATATTTATTTATAATTTACATTATGAATTTATAAATAAAGGAGGGTTATCCTTTGATAAACGTTGCACTTGTAGGTACATGGCACGTTCACTTTGAGGGCTATGCCAAAAGCGTTGCTGCAAGCCCCTGTTGTAGAATAACCTCAATCTGGGACCCCGACCCCGAAAAGGGCAAAAAATACGCTGAAACGTTCAACTGCTGCTACGAGGCAGATTACGACACGCTTTTAGCCCGCGCAGACGTTGATGCAGTTATGGTGTGCACCTCAACTGACATGCATTACAGCATTATCAAAAAAGCCGCAGAGGCAAAAAAGCACATCTTCACAGAAAAGGTGCTTTGCTTTACCGAGGCAGAGTCACTTGAGGTTGCAAGGGCGGTTAAGGAAAACAACGTTAAGTTCTGCATTTCCTTCCCCTGGCGCAGCAAGGGTGACTTTTTATGGATTAAAAAAGCAGTTGACGAGGGACTTATCGGTCAGGTCAATTTCTGCCGTATGAGAAATGCCCACAACGGCACAGGTGACGGCTGGCTGCCCGAAACCTTCTACGATCCAACCACCTGCGGTGGAGGCGCAATGATGGACCTTGGTGCTCACGGAATGTACTTCCTTAACTGGATTCTCGGTGAGCCTGTAAAGGCAACGTCAGCCTTCACAAACGTTCAGGTAAAAACAGTTGAGGACAATGCAGTTACGGTCCTCACCTATGCAAACGGTGCTATCGGCATCAACGAAACCTCATTCATTGCCGCAAACAATCCCTTTGAGGTTGAGCTTGTATGCTCCAAGGGCACAATCCTTGCAGGCGGCTTCAACGGCAAGGTTTGCTACAATATCGGTGATGGCTGGGTTTTCCAAAAAACATCCTATAATCTTGATGCTCCCATAAATATGTGGATTAACGGCATTGAAAACGGCACTACCATTCCCTACGGAATTTACGATGCTGTGGCTCTTTCCAGAACAATGGAAATGGCATATAAAAAC
>JAGBTL010000046.1 GCA_017631355.1 Clostridia bacterium | reverse complement strand
GCCCGTTATTGGTATGCACAAGCATGATTACATTATGTTTATGGCTGAAAGAGCCAAGGAAAGCGGTGCAGAATTCATCTATGGCGCATCCTTCAAGGATTTCATATTTGAAAACGGCAAAATTGCAGGTGCTACATACACAACTGCAGATGGTGAACAGACAGTCAGCGCAAGGCTTGTTGCAGACTGCTCAGGCATCCCCTCTGCCGCACGAACAAAGCTCCCTGATAGCTCCGTTGTTGAAAACCTCCCACTTACACCCAAGGATATTCTTTACGTTGTCCTTTACTACGTTACATACAAGGACAAAACCATAAACCCCACAGACCTTAACGCATTTTATATGCAGTACAAATCATGGTTTGCTCCTGCAGGCAAGGGCTATGATGGTCTTGTTGGTATAGGCGCATTCTATTCATACGACTTTGCGGAATACGTTTACGAAAACCACTTCAAGGTAAATGCAAGAATCCCTGAATACAACCTTCTTAAAACAGAAAAAGGTATGACACCTTATCACAGAAACCTTTTCTCATCTGTTGACGATGGCTTTATTGCTATGGGCGACACCGCATTCCTCACAAAGCCCACCTGTGGCGAGGGCTGCACCTCATCGCTTGTTCACGGTGAAATAGCCGCAGAGGTTATCAGCGGTCTTCTTAAGGCAGGCAAGCCCCTTACAAAAGAGAATATGTGGTCAATAAACACACGCTATATGCGCTCACAGGGCAAGGAATTTGACTCAATGCGAGCACTCCTTAAGGGTGTTATAACAATCAGCTATGACGAGGCTGAATATATGTTTAACAACGACCTGCTATTCAGCAATAAAATCCTCGGTAATATTGATGATGGTCTTAACCTTGGTGCAAAGGATATTGCTCACATTGTGGGCGGCATCATCAAGGGTGTTGCCACAGGCAAGCTCAAAATGAAAACAATCAAAAACCTGGTAAATGCCCTCGGACAGAGCGATAAGGTAACAAAGCTTTATGACACATACCCCGAAAGCTTTGACGGCTTTGCTGAATGGAAAACAAAGGCTGAAGCTCTTTGGAAGGAAATCGGCAAGCTTTCGGAAACCTGCGACCCCGAAATTCTCAAAGTGCTGAACGTTAAATAACTAAACAAACAAATCACCTCTTACCCGCATTGAGTAAGAGGTGTGTTTTTTAACCCTTATTTTTCATTGATTTTTTAAGAACAACAAACAAAATATTCAAAAGAACAAAGGTTATCAACATCAACAGCGTCAATGTCAGAAGACCATTATCCCAGTGATGCCAGAAGCCGTCCTTAGTGAAAAGCGTTGAATAATCATAGCCGAATACAGTTGCGTCACTCTGACCACCCATAAAGAAATAGGTTATTGCTGTAAGACAAGTAAACTTCGGCAGAAAATTAATATAATACTCCTGTGGCATAGCCTTGATTGGTCTGTCAAGCCCATCATCAACCATATTCCTTCTGACAGCTTTACGAACAGGAAAGAATATAATCGTACTCAGAATAATAGTGATAATAATTTCAATAACATCGCCATCATCTGTAAAAAGCTCTGTCATTCTGAATGCAGATGCACGGGCAAGAATAATACCGAAGGTGAAGAAAACAGTTAAAATCAAGTTGTAAATATACCTGAATTTATCATTACAAAGCATTGAGGAATACTGATAATCCTGTTCTTTATCGGTGTATTTACGAGGCAACAGAGCAAGTGTCAGCATTACACCAAGACCAAACAAGAAGCCGGTGAAATACTCCCACAAGGACCAGCTACAGCTTTCAATATAGGGTGTGCTCTTGACCCCGGCAAGAACTCCCCTGTCAGACCCAAGAATCAAAAACACATCGGCAACAGTAATTGAAATTGCACAAACAAGGTTAATGATAAACGATACAACTGCGGTAAACTTATCCTTAAGCTTAAGACCAACCAGAATTGATGTCACAAGGGCACCGATGGCGCTTGAAATAACGTTTATGCTTGTGAAATAATTGCGGCAGAAGGGAATCTTTTTCGCCCACGCGGCATTACCCAGCTTTGTGATATATGCCATCATAGGTGTTAAATCGTGTCCCCTGTCCTGCAAGCCTGCAAGCGCACCCGAAACTGCCTCAGGATTTATAAGGTAAAGAATAAGATGTGAAACTGTAAGATTTGCAATAAGAACAGTTATGTAATATGCTGCAACATAGGTAACGTAATCCTTCAATCTATACTCCTTCTTGGAGAAAATTGAAGCAAAGGCTACCGCAAACAAGGGCAACCACCCAAAGCCAAGCAAAAGCATTATTGCAACACCGCTGAAATTACTTATTTCAACAATCCTGACCGCTTCCTCACCGGTAAATTCGGCTGTGCTCTGCAAATAGCCGCTCATCTGCGAGTTGAGAGTACCCCATCCGCCTGTTGTCAATGCTGCGAAAACAGCACAAAGCGGAAGCATTTCATAGCTCATTTTCTTTCTGTTACCATAAAAGGCATAAGCAAGCATCATCAATACGGACGCCACGAAAAACATACCCCAGCTCGCACCATATCCGTGACTACCGCGAAGTCGCCACGCAAAACCTACAAGCAATGCACCTGTAATTACGGAAAGCACCTTTTGAAGCTTAGTAAGATTGATTTTTTCCGTCACAAAACCACCCCTTTGATTTCAATTATATTTACGCGCTGAAATTTGTCAACAAAATATAAGAATATTTGAAAAATAGTGTTGCCTGTGATAAAATGAATCAAAAGGCGGTTTTAGAAATGAAAATCAACAATGACATACAGCAATATATAACAACAAACGTGCTACCCCAATACTCTGATGACACAAGCGGACACGGAATCGCACATATTGAATACGTAATGCGACGCTGCAAGGCCTTTGCAGATCAGCTTGACGGTATTGACCCTGACGTTTTATACACCGCGGCAGCATATCACGACCTTGCTCACAAAATAGATAAAAGAAACCACGAAACCCTTTCTGCACAGATGTTTTTGCAGGATGAGGCTATAAAGCAGTT
>JAGBTL010000045.1 GCA_017631355.1 Clostridia bacterium | reverse complement strand
TTTTCGCTGACAAAGCCCCAACCATAGCCACCCATGGGGCATCCGCCCATACATAGCCTTGAAACAGAAATATCAGTATTTTTAAGCTTTACATATTCCATTTACGAATACCTCTTCTAGGGTGAAAGGAATTATCCGAACCGTGTTTTATACAGGCGGATTTCCGTTCATTCTATGTTAAAATACTCGCCAATCCGAAAGGATTAGCTGCGTTTTTGCCTTGGCTGACCAAAAATCCGCACTGTATAAAATCTTTGACCTAAAAGCTTAAGATTTTTATTGGATTGTTGGTGTTGAGGGCGAAGATAGGCTGGCGCCTTTCAAGACCGAAACACCGAAAAGCCTTGAAAAGATTAGCTTTCAGGCAGGTTCGGATGACTCATTTCACCCTAATCTCTCTTTTTAATTACCTTTGCAGGTGTACCAACTGCAACTGAATATGGTGGAATGGGCTTTACTACTGTTGAGTGTGCACCGATAACGGAGCCCTCACCAATGTTGCCCGAATACATTACGCAACAGCCCATACCAAGGTAAACGTCGTTGCCTATTGTAACCTTTTCGCAGTGACCACCCTGACTGTAAATAATTCTGTCGGGATCGTCAAAAATATGTGAATAGGGTGTAAGTGTTATGTTCTGTGCAAACAGGCAATCTGTGCCTATTTCAAGACCTCTGTGTCCGAAAAGTGTTGTGCCTGTGCCGATATAACAGCCCCTGCCGATGTTAATGTAGCCCTCTGTGCTACGCTCGGTATCAAGGTAAACCCTGTGCTGAAGCCTTACGTTATCGCCCAAGGTGATGCCCAACTCGCCACGCGCAATAAGTGTGCAGCCGTCAGAAATCTGAACGTCATTACCAACTGAAATGTACTGTGGGTTGATGATGTTGACACCCTTGCCGATTCTTACGTTTTCGCCCATGGATTTGAACTTTGACCTGTAATAATCCACACGAAGCTGTGCTGCATATTCAGAATCATCGTTCATGAAAATGGTTTTATAGAAATTTTCCTTGCCTTCCTCACTGAGGTTATTGAAGGCGTTTGTAAAAAACTTTTCCATATCCTGCCTCATTTCATGATTTCCTATAATTACATATTATACCACACTAATCAATTAAATCAATGGTTATTTTTCATTTAGAAATAAATGTTTTGTTCTTATATTGTTTATTTTCATTATATTTAGTTATTTTTGCTCATTTTTATTGTACACGTGGAATTATTGTGCTATAATAAAGCATTATTGGTTGCAAGAGGTAATACGATGAAAAAGCTTGACCCCGTTGTTATTAAGGAAACCATATACATTGCCGCTATTTCACTTGTTTTCAGTGTGATTATGCAGGCTGTTTTTCTTGTTATCGGCAAGTGGGACTATACTGTTCTGCTTGGTAATATTTTAGGTTATGCTGCAATTGTGATTAACTTCCTTGTTATGGGCTTTGGTGTTCAAAAGGCCGTTGACAAGGAGGAAAAGGATGCTAAGGCTCTCATGAAATTCTCGCAGAGCTTCAGACTGATTTTCATGCTCATTGTTGCAATTATCGGCAAGGTTATGCCTGTGTTCAACCTTATTGCGGTGGTAATCCCCTTCCTTTTCCCGCGCATTGCCGTTATGCTCAGGCCGTTGTTCAATAAGAAATAATAAACCTTCGTTTTAAGAGGTGATGCTGTTGAAGGTTATTGATAAAAAATTCAGAATTGTGGATGCTTTCTACATCCTTATGATGATTATCCCCATTGTCACGGGAATTGTCCTGCAGGTGCTTACAAAGCCCCAGACAGAGGGTATAACCATCACGGGTGCGCGTATCTTTTTCACGATACCCATGCCCATACAGGATTTCCCTGTTACCGAATCGCAGATAAACTCAGCACTTGTGCTCATCGCAATCATTTTCCTGTGCCTGTTCCTTACACACGGAATTGAGGAAAAGGTTAAGCTGAAAAGGCAGCACATTGCAGAGCTGATTGTAGAAAAAGTTGACGGAATGGTGCTTGAAAATATGGGTGAATATTTCAAGGGCTACTCCCCGTTCATTATTGCCATTATGGCGTTATCGGCATTTTCAAGCCTTATGTCTTTGTTCGGCTTGTTCCCGCCCACGTCGGATATTAACATTGTGGCGGGCTGGGCAATACTCGTGTTTTTCCTGATAACCTACTACAAGCTTAAGTGTGGTCCCCTTTACTACTTAAAAAGCTTCACAGAGCCGGTTGCATTCCTTGCACCCATCAACTTTCTGAGTGAATTTGCCACACCCATTTCAATGTCGTTCCGTCATTACGGCAACGTGCTTTCCGGTACGGTTATATCAGTCCTTATTGCTACTGCACTTGCGGGACTGTCAAACCTGGTTTTGGGTAACCTTCCCGGCTTCCTTGCGGACATTCCCTTGTCCAGATTGGTTTGCCTGCTGTTTTGTCAGTTTACTTTGACGTTTTCAGCGGCTGCTTGCAGGCATTCATTTTTGCAATGCTTACAATGCTTAACGTTTCGGGTGCTTTCCCGATTGATGAATTTGAAAAAAGAAGGCAGAAAAAGCTTTCAAAAAATAAAAACAAATAAATTTTAATTTTGGAGGAATTTATAATGGAACTCGCTATTGGTATTATTTTAGGTTGCTGCGCACTTGGTGCAGGTCTCGCTATGATCGCAGGTATCGGCCCTGGTATCGGTGAAGGTAACGCAGTTGCAAAGGCTTGTGAAGCTATTGGTCGTCAGCCCGAAAGCAAGGGCGCTGTTACAACAACAATGCTCATGGGTTGTGCTGTTGCTGAAACAACAGGTCTTTATGCACTTGTTATTGCAATCCTTCTTATCTTCGTTGCACCTAACATCCTTGTTGACATCCTTGTAAGCACAATCGGTGCTTAATCTGACCACGGAGTGAAAAAATGCAAACTTTAGACGTTATTTCCATAAATCTATGGCAAATGCTTGTTTCACTTGCAAACCTTGTTTTGTTGTTCCTTGCAGTCAAGAAGTTCCTTTACAAGCCTGTAAAGAAGATGCTTGATGCACGTCAGAAAGCTATTGACGACAGATATGACGAGGCACAGGAGGCAAAGGATCAGGCCATTTCCACTAAAGAGATGTATGAGGAAAAGCTGTCAGGCGCCAAAGCAGAGGCCGACGGCATAATTCAGTCTGCAGTAACCACGGCAAAGGCTCGTGAAACCGAAATCATTGCAAAGGCAAAGGACGAGGCAACAATCATTGTTACTCAGGCAAAGGAAAATGCAGAGCTTGAGGTCAAGAAGGCTGAGGACAGCATCAAGCAGGAAATTGTATCCGTAAGCACACTTCTTACAGAAAAAATGCTTGAAAGAGAAATCAATGCTAATGACCACAAGCAGATTATTGACTCATTCATTGAGAGTATAGGTGACGAAAATGACACAAATAGCTAAAGAGTATGCAAGCGCCTTGTTTATGCTTGCTTCTGAAAACGGTTGTTGTGTTGAATATGCAGAGCACCTTAACAGCATAAAGACACTCATTGAGGAGTCGCCTGAATATATTCGTTTTCTTGAGTCACCTGCTATTCCCCTTTCAGAAAGAGTAAGCGCAATTGATCAGGCCTTTGGCACAATGCCCGAGCACGTTACATCTTTTGTTAAAATACTCTGCGAAAACGGCAGAATAGCACACCTGCCCGATTGTATAACAGAATACAACGAGCTTGTGAAAATATCAGAAAACAAAGCCATTGCCACAGTTTACTACGTTGAGCCCCTTACAGAGGAGCAGAAAAGCGCCTTGCTCAGCAAGCTTTGCGCTATCAGCGGCAAAACCGTGGAGGCGGTTTATATTGAGGATACATCTCTTATCGGCGGTATCAAGGTTTTGATTGACGACAAAACCATTGACGGCAGTATTGCAAGCCGCCTTAACAAAGCAAAGGGAGTGATTAGCCAATGAACAACCCCGGCGAAATCAGTAATATTATAAAATCACAGATAGAGCACTATAAATCTCGCGTTGAGATGGCAGAAACCGGCAAGGTTATTCTTGTTGGTGACGGTATTGCAAGAGTTTATGGTCTTACCAACTGTATGGCAAACGAATTGCTTAAATTTGATGACGGCAGCTTTGGTATGGCGCAGAACCTTGAGGAGGATACTGTTTCTGTTGCGGTGCTTTCAAATAAAAACAACATACGCGAAGGCTCAACCGTTGAACGAACAGGCAACGTTTTATCCGTTCCTGTTGGCGACAAGCTTTTGGGCCGAGTTGTTAATGCCCTCGGTGAGCCTATTGACGGCAAGGGTCCCATTGAATATGATGCTACCCGCCCCATTGAAACAGAGGCTCCCGGTATCATTGAGCGCGAGAGCGTTAACGTTCCGTTACAGACAGGCATCAAGGCTATTGACAGTATGATTCCTATCGGCAGAGGTCAGCGTGAGCTTATCATCGGTGACCGTCAGACAGGTAAAACTGAAATTGCCATTGATACTATAATCAATCAGAAAAGCACAGGCGTTATCTGTATTTACGTTGCAATCGGACAGAAGAGCACATCTGTTGCTCAGCTTGCAAGCGAGCTTACACGAAACGGTGCTATGGCATATACAATTATTGTTTCCGCTACTGCATCGGAAAGCGCTCCCCTTCAGTACATTGCCCCCTACAGCGGCTGTGCAATGGCAGAGCACTTCCGTGAGCAGGGCAAGGACGTGCTTATTATATACGACGACCTTTCAAAGCACGCGGTTGCATACAGAGCATTGTCACTTCTTATCCGTCGTCCCCCCGGACGTGAGGCTTACCCCGGTGACGTATTCTACCTCCACTCAAGACTTCTTGAGCGTGCGGCTTGTGTTGCAAAGGAATACGGCGGTGGCTCAATTACCGCCCTCCCCATTATTGAAACACAGTCAGGTGACGTTTCAGCATATATTCCCACAAACGTTATTTCAATCACAGACGGACAGATATTCCTTGAAACAGAGCTTTTCCATTCAGGTATTATGCCTGCTATCAACCCCGGTATTTCAGTTAGCCGAGTTGGTGGCTCTGCACAGCTCAAGGGTATGAAAAAGGTTGCAGGTGAGCTTAAGCTCCTTTATTCACAGTATCGTGAATTACAGGCCTTCGCACAGTTCGGCAGCGACCTTGACGCTGACACAAAGGCACGTCTTGCACTCGGTGAGCGTATTGTTGAGGTTCTCAAGCAGGGCCGAAACAATCCTATCCGCGTCGGTTGTCAGGTTGCTATTGTTTACGCTGTTATCAAGGGCTACCTTGACGACGTTGCTGTAAACAAGGTGCACGAATACGAGCAGAACCTTTTCGCAAAGCTTGAAAATCAGCACGGTGATTGGTTAAAGCGTATTGAGGACGGCTTCTACGAGCAGGAGGACGAAGAAAAGCTCATATCCATACTTAAGGAAATGCAGGTATAATTATGACAGGAAACACAAAAGCACTCCGTGTGCGAATTAAAAGTGTTACATCTACTCTGCAGCTCACAAAGGCTATGGGTCTTGTGGCGTCCTCAAAAATCCGTCGCGCAAACGAAGCAATGGGCAAGGCACGTGAATATACCGCTGCCCTTGAAAAGTCAATTGCATCACTCACCTGCGCCGCAGAATGTCAGAAGAGCCCTTATATGCGCCAAGCTGACACAAATCGCACAAGGCTTATTGTTATAGCCGGTGACCGCGGTCTTGCCGGTGGTTATAACAACAACGTTTTCAAGCTTGCAGCACAGTACCCTGACGCACAGATTATTGCAATCGGTAAAAGGGCTTGTGAGCGATATGATAACCCTGTTGTTTCATCAGAGCACTACTCCTTTGAGAATGCCTATGCTCTTGCAGACAAGCTGTGCAACGACTTCAAAAACGAAGATTTTGACAGGCTGGGAATCATTTACACAACGTACCATTCGGTTATGTCATACGATGCACAGATAAAGTGGCTGCTCCCCTTACAGAAAACAGAGTCCGAGGGAAGTGCGGGTACAATTTTTGAGCCCGACCACCTAACGGTGCTCAACCTTTCGGTACGCGAGTACGTGGCAGGTATGCTTACGGCATATATCCGCGAAAGCTTTGCCTGTGAGGTTGCTGCAAGAAGAATGGCGATGGATTCCGCAGGTAAGAACGCAAAGCAGATGATAGATGACCTGAGCCTTGAATATAACAGAGCAAGGCAAGGTGCAATCACTCAGGAAATTACTGAAATTGTTGCCGGTAGCGGCAATTAAGATTGAGGTGTAATAAATTGGATAAAATCATTCTGGGTAAGGTAGTTCAGGTTATGGGTCCCGTTGTTGACGTGCGCTTCAACGAGGGTGAGCTCCCTGAAATACTTAACGCCCTTACAATACCCGTTGGTGACAGAACACTTACTGTTGAGGTTGCTCAGCACATCGGTGACAACACAGCAAGATGTATTGCTATGTCATCAACAGACGGCTTACAGCGTGGTGTTGATGTTACCGATACAGGCGCTCCCATCAGCGTGCCCGTTGGTAAGGAAACTCTCGGCAGAATTTTCAACGTGCTTGGTGATGCAGTTGACAACATTCCCACACCTGAAACAGAGGAAAAGTGGAGCATTCACCGTTCAGCCCCTGCCTATGACGAGCTTTCAACAAGC
>JAGBTL010000044.1 GCA_017631355.1 Clostridia bacterium | reverse complement strand
ACAATATCTAACTGCTATTATCTCCCAGATAACGCAACCACCACTACCTTCAACTTCCAGAATGGTATCGGTACTGCATCACAGAGCGGCAATATGACCGATTCTGATGGTGCAACAATGTCAAAAACGCTTGCAGAATTCCACTCAGGCGAGGTTGCATATCGTCTGCAGAAATTCAATTCAACTCAGGTGTGGGGTCAGAAAAGCAACGCGAAAAATTCCGCTCCCATATTTGACTACACAGGGGAATACAAGGTTTCCGTTGCAGAAAATGCTGACTGCTATTCAGTTTGCTTCACAGGTGACCTTATTGCCGACGGCACCATTGACCTTGACGACTATCAGCAGCAGGTAAATATGGCTGTTTCACAGGACTATGACCCCACCGACCTTAAGGCAATGCTCCGTGCAGACCTTAATGCTGACGGTGTAATTGATGCACTTGACTGTGCTATCCTTGCCCTTGTGCACAATGGTATCGGCAACGGCATAAGCGTTCACCCCGTAGGTGACTTTGACTGCGACGGAATTGCATTTACTGACGAGGATATTGCAGCCATCAAAAAGGGACTTATAAACACAGGCAAGCTGACCACCCGTCAGAAATATGCCTGTGACCTGAACGGTGACGGCATACTCAATATCCTTGACCGTGATATGCTTGAAAAGTGCGAAGCAACAGCCATTCCCGCACTTGCACTTGATTTATCAGAGCAAATAGAGCTCAGACAATCAACTGCTAACGTTATTATCCTTGCAGGTCAGTCAAATGCATATGGCGCAAGCCCCTACACACCTGCTGTACAGGCGCAGGTTGAGGGTATTGACTACTCAAACATTCAGATAAAGTACAACAACATCAACAGCGATGACGGCACAAACAACTGGAGAACACACTTCTCCAACAATGCCTTTGAAACCTTCCGTCCCGGTATTGGTGGTCAGGCAGCAAACTGGTTTGGTCCCGAGCTTGGTCTTGCATACTACCTGGCAACAAACGAGGCTACCAAAAACGAAAAATGGTATATCATCAAGTACTCTGCAGCCGGCACATATCTTGGCGGTAACTGGCTGTATGACACAAGCTACAATATGGCTTCCAATGCATCCAATATTAAAAATGACCTTGGCGGATATTTAGTAGATCTGATGATGCCCTACATCAGCACCGCCCTTGATGAAATCGCCGGTATGCACGGAGAAAACAACATCAACATCCGCTCATTTATGTGGATGCAGGGTGAAAGCGATTCCTTGGTTCAGCAATGGGCAGACCAATATGGCGCTTTGGAAAAAATACTTGTAAACAGAGTCCGTGATAACTTTAATTCAAGGGATATTGACTCCGACATCAAGTTTGTTGACGCCGGTATTGCCCCCAACAAGCCCGATATCAACCTGTGGGCGTGCTCGGACACAGTTAACAAGGCAAAAACTGCAAACTGTGCTGTATGGTATGTTCCCACTGACACTACCTCAAACGTAATAAACAAAACAACTGCAGGACTTTACAACAATCCGTCTGCAGGCGCTGCATTACCAAGCTCAATATGGTTTGACACCTCAACCCTCATTTCAAAGCTTGAAGCAAACAATGAGAATGGTGAAAACGACGGTTATCACTACTGTGGTGATTCTATGCTCAGGCTCGGTATATGGTTCGCTCAGGCGGCAACATACGACCAGACCTTCGGTTAATAAAAACAACAAGACGGTTACTTCCTTATGAAGTAGCCGTCTTTTCTTATGCCTTTAATTCTTTATTGTTCATCCTGCGGGTAAGTAACACCAACAATTTTTCTGATTTCATCCATTTGCTTTGTAATATAAAGGGTTTGCTCAGGCGTTACAACGGGGCTTTCCTTAAGTCCCTTATTCGCACAGTCGCAGAAGTGTGCAATCTGCTCCTCAAAGCCGTTGCCCTTATATGGTGTAGCAATTTTTTCACGCTTGCCGTCATTTAAAACAAGCTCAATCTCCTGCGGTGCGTAAAATCTGTTCACGTGGGCGTAGCCCCTTGTGCCGTAAACGTAGCCCTCGTTTGGCTTGCGAAGGAGTGTTGCACTTGAAAGCTCTGCAATAGCACCATTTTTATACTTTAATATTGCACAGGTGTGACTATCCGTACCGTTGTAAAAATCTGACTGGGCGCTGATGCTCTCAACATCCTTACCAAGGTACCAGCTTGCAAAGTTAAGCCCGTAAACACCAACGTCAAGGAGTGAGCCTCCGCCATTTTCGGGCTTGAACACGTGGTGGTCCATTTCATCCTCATCCATAGTGTAGCAGAATTTGCCCTCAACACCGCGGATTTCACCTAAAACACCGTTCTTTACAAGCTCAAGCAATTTGATTGTGCCGGGCACAAGCCTTGCCCACATAGCCTCTACAAGAAGAACGTTGTTTTCCTTGGCACAAGCAAGCATTTCCTCTGCCTCGCGGGTATTCACCGCCATGGGCTTTTCGCAGATAACGTGCTTGCCGCCCCTCATCATAAGGCAGGAGCACTCAATGTGCCCCGAATGTGGTACTGCAATATATGCGGCATCAATCAGGTCTGACTGTGCCATTTTTTCATAGCCCGCAAACCTTACGGGGATATTGAATTCGTCACCGAATTTTTCTGCATTTTCACTTGTACGCGAAGCAACTGCAACAAGCTCTGCCTCGGGTACGTTTTTTATTGCCTCGGCAAAGCGGTGGGCTATTGTGCCTGTACCCACAATACCGAATCTTACTTTATTTTCCATAATTAACCTCACTTAGCATTTTCTGTGATACCGCAGCTTCTAAAAATAACGTGTCATAGTGAAGCTCTTCCATTTTGGGAACAAACAATTCGCCATTTTCATCTTCAAAGGCATACACGCTGTAACCGATACTTTTTGCATAAAAAACTGTCTGTTCGGGTAATATTGATGCAACACTGCTATAATCACCGTTTTTAGGCAATATATCATAATTTGCTATGTCCTGAACCTCTTGCAGAGTATAGAACAATTTATATACATTGATTACAGTACAATTTTCATCATCCAACATAATATACTCGCAAAAGCCTAGTTCTTCGCTCTCCTGACTCCAAGCCATTATATATGTGGGATGTACAAAAACATCCTCTGTATATACAGGCTTGTTTACCTGTTCCTTATATGTAACTGTAAAATCTTTAAGATTATTTTTAAGGATATGATAATCCTCTGAGCTCAATTTATATGAGAAATATATTGCATAATTGTCAATATCAATTATTCCCTGTTTCCACATATAACGAAATTCATTAAGACCCTGGGGCGCTTCTCTCGGGAAAAGCAACAAATAAGAGAAATATAAATATTCATCGAATTTAAGAAGCGTATCTACTCTTTGGTCTTTTGAAAAAGTTTTATTAACCTTTTCAACATTGTCATAAATGATATTGTAATCTTCTATATCATCATAAGATTTTTCAGAACCAACACAAGCAAGATTTGTAAAGCACATTGCAACAACAAGAATTAACGCCATCATCTTTTTCATAAATGTCGCCTCCTTGCCACAAATTTACCACATCAAAAAATAAAAGTCAAATTCTCTCTTTTAAATCCATTTATTGCTTACCAATTTATTGTAATAAAAAAATATATATGATATAATTTTATTATCTATATTGTGGGGTGGTATTATGACACAGCAGGAATTTTTTAAAAATGCAAAATGGGTGGGCGCATCGGAGCGTACAACCGAAACCTTCTCTGTTTTAAGGGGCTGCTTTGAGGTAACAGACGTTAAGTCTGCATCACTCAACGTGCTTGGCCTTGGATTTTTCAAGTGCTATATAAACGGTGAGTGCATTAACCCTCACTCATTCCTTCCCTTATCAACAGATTATGAGGCAGGCAGCGATCCTGTTGACGAGGTTATCTCCCACCACAGAGTGTACGTTCCCCGGTTTGACGTAACACCCTACGTTAAAAACGGCAAAAACAGTATTGCCATCCACTTTGGCGGTGGCTGGTACACCTTCCGCAACCGTGTATTCGGTCTGCCAAAGGCAATTTACCGTGTAACCGTTGAAGATAAAAACGGCATTAATGACTTTGTTTCAGACGAAAATTGCCGTATCGGTAAGGGCTTTGTTTGTGGCTATGAGTTTAACCAGAGTGAGCACCACGATTACAACCATTATAATAACTGCTTTGCACCTGATTTCGATGATTCGGGTTGGGAAAATGCAGTCCCCACAGAGGTGCTTGACACCGACTACTGCACAACAGACTGCCCAACTGACGCTCTTATTGAGGAATTGTCAGTTAAAGCGGTAAAAAAAGCAGACGGAACAGTCACATACGACTGTGGCGAGAACACCACAGGTCACGTTTTGCTTAAGATAGATGCCCCCAAGGGTGAAAAAATCACCGTGCGCTTTTCCGAGGAATTGTCTGCTGACGGCTCCATTGATGAGGAGCACCACCACGATCAGGCATTTACTGCCATCTCCGACGGTACACCGCGCCTTGCAGAGGCATATTTCACCTGGTTCGGCTTCCGCTACTTTGAGGTTACAGGCAACGCCACACCCCTTTGTGTTAAGGTAATTCACGCCAACGTGCCTGTTAACTCCACCTTTGACAGCGATAACGAAACACTTAACTGGATATACAAAACCTTTACCCACACCATGAACTGTAATATGCACACAGGTCTGCCCTCAGACTGTCCCCACCTTGAAAGACGAGGCTACACAGGTGACGGTCAGCTTACCTGTAATGCAGTGCTCACCACCTTTGATGCACGTAAATTCTATGAAAAGTGGGTGAAGGATATCGGTGACTGTCAGGACGTTTTAAGTGGTCACATTCAGTACACCGCGCCATACATCCACAGTGGCGGAGGACCCGGTGGTTGGGGCTGTGCCATTGTTGAGGTGCCTTATCAGTTATATAAGCACTACGGTGAAAAAGAAATTCTTAAAAAATACTACCCGCAGATGCGCCGTTACATAGATTACCTTGAGTCGCATTCTGACTACGGACTTGTAACAAGTGATAAAGAGGGCAACTGGTGCCTTGGTGACTGGTGCGGTCCAAACATCCTTTACCCCGACAGGGATATTACGTCACACAATCAGCAGGTATTTTTACCTGCACCTATGGTTAACACATATTTTATGGTAAAGTCCTTACAGCAGATGTGTGAAATTGCACGTATAATCGGCAAAGAGGATGATATCCCCGAATATGAGGAAAAAATCAGCTACCGCAAGGGCGCAATAACTGCCGCATACTTCAACACCTTTGACGATAACTTTGTTATGAACGTGCAGGGTGCAAACTGCTTTGCGGTTGACCTTGGCTTAGGTAATGAGGGCACCTATAAAAATATGGTGGATTATTACACCAAGCTTGGCTACTACGACACAGGCATTTT
>JAGBTL010000043.1 GCA_017631355.1 Clostridia bacterium | reverse complement strand
TTATGACAGAAAAAGGAAATAGCTATAAGGAAAATAAGCGTGTGCTCCGCCACAAGAATAACGTTGCACCCATAACAGAGCACAGCGCACAAATGAGTCTGCATTCCCAAAAGCACAAAAGGGGAGTTACCCACATCACAAAAGCCCCCGTTTCAAACGGCTTTTTTAATACCGACCTTGCACAGGATAACCTGCAAAACGATTTACCGGAGGCGGATTTATAGCCCCTCGCCCGAAAGGGCAGACTAAGACAAGGTACGGTTCTGTGTCTTATCTCAATAATCAGCAATAAGACTGTAAAAAGAGTACAACCTACACTCCTGCAAATCTAACCAAACTTAAAAGCCATTCTCGTTTTCACGAGAATGGCTTTTGCTATGGTTGTTTTATTTGTAAACGGAATAACACTTATCTTTCATTCAGCTTCTCCAACACACATTCCTTCCATCTGTTAGCAATTAGCTGATGGCCGAGGACTGTGGGGTGGATGCCGTCCCACAGAGCTTCAAATATGTCATATTTACTTGCAAAATCATCAAAAACATCCTGCAGAGGAACAAATACGGCATTATATTTTTCTGCAACGTTCCTCACACTTTGGCGCATAGCGTCAATTCGGGACACGTAGTGGGCGTGTATGTCGGGGTCGGGGCTCACACCGTAAAACGGCTCCATAATTACAAGGAACGTGTCGGGGTTCTGCTCCAATACCTCGTCTAAAAGCTGACCGTAAATTTTCTCAAGCCTGTCAGGGTCAGAGCCGCTGCCGTTAATGTATTTGAATGCAATATCGTTAATGCCTATAAGTATGCTCAGCACAGTTGGCTTCAGCATAAGGCAGTCCTCCTGCCATCTGCCGTAAAGGTCGGAAACGCGGTTGCCGCTTATGCCACGGTTATACACCCGAACTCCCTTGCCGGGGTTGTCTGCAAGCATTTCACCTGCAAGCATATATTGGTAGCCGTGACCCATCACGTGGTTAAGGTCGCTGTTTCTGCCACGTGCACCATCTGTGATTGAGTCACCCTGAAAAAGTACAACGTCATTTTCCTTTAATTTAAACATAGTATCACCCTTGTGCTTTTGGTTGATTTAAAGATAGCATTTATATTAGTTTCTGTCAATAAATGTATAATAATTCCATTTTATCACTAAATACGGCTTTTGCTGTGCTATTATAAAGCTACCAAGTTAAAATATGAAATATGAGGTGTTAACCATGAAAATGAAAAAGCTTGTTGCATTACTTCTTTCAATAGCTCTTCTTTTCAGTCTTTCTGTTCCTTCGTTCGCATTGTCATTGGATGACGGAATGGATGAATTAAAGGCGCAGTTCGTTTTTGGTGAGGGTCCTGTTGAGGGCAGCTATTCAATTGATTATCGCTATTTCTCACCCGTTAAGGAGGGTGACACAACCAAGTATCCACTTGTTGTCTGGCTCCATGGTATGGGTGATGGTGCTGAGGATGGCACTCAGGTTTACAGGAGCAATATTGCCGCTTGGACAAGCGATGAATTTCAGGCACGCTTCAAGCCCGCAGGGGGTGCGTTCATTCTTGCAGCACGCTCACGTGAGGAAAATAACATCACCTGGGAGGATTCTATGATAGAGCCCTTGAGAGCTGCTATTGATGAATTCATTGCTGCTAACCGTGATAATATTGACGTTACAAGAATTTACATCGGCGGTTATTCAATGGGCGGTAAAATGACCCTTAAAATGGCTGTTGCTTACCCCGAAATGTTTGCAGCGGCATTTCCTATTTGCCCCGCTTGGGCACCCGATAATTACCTGACAACCCACCTTAGCATTATGCCTATCTGGATTGTTTCAAGTGATCGTGACCCCTTGGTTAACTATGATATGGCAGTAAGACCCACATGGACAAGAATTATCGGCAACTCAAACGTTCCCGGTGATTGCAGGCTTTCTACAGTTGGTGCAGTTTGCTACCCCGACGGCACAGCCACAAGCAGTGCACACCACACTTGGTTTGCAGTTAATAACGATATGTTCACCTATGATAATGGCGATTACTACAATATGAAAACTATTGACGGAAACGGCAAGACGGTTAAGCTTACCTATCCCGATGGTATGATTTCCTGGTTGAGCAGCTATACCTCGGACTATGACGGCACACCAATTGAGGGAACAGGAAACCTTACAGATGAGGATAGTACAGATAACTTCATTTCAAGCACAGTTTCCATCACCACCATTATTTTGAATATATTCAAGCTCCTTCTCAGAATGCTGGGTATATCACTTTGAAATATATAACCGAATTTGTCCGTATCTGCTAACAGATGCGGACTTTTTTTAGTACTATGTGTTATTGAATTTGAGTTTTGTTTGTAATATAATATTTTTGTTAAACTACTTTGTAGTAAATGAGGTTGATTTTATGATAAAAACAGAGCTTTTCAATTATGATATTTTCCCCAAGGCATTCCCTTGTGGTGAGCCTGTTGAGGTTACCATAAAGCCCCTTGGCGCTCACGTAGCATTTGAGGGTGCGTATAGCGTGCAGGTGCGTGCACTTAATGAGGGCAACGTAAGGGCTTACCCCGAAAGGAATAACCTTGTGCCCTATGACGTAACCCCCGACAGCGACGGCTGTCTGCGCTTCACACACACCTTTGAGGATGAGCAGGAGCATTTTGTTGACGTTGTAAAGGATGAGGAAATGGTAGTGCGCCTTTCAGTTTATTCACTCCTTCCCGACCTTGTTGGCAGGTATCCCTTCCGCGGTGACCTGCATATGCATTCCTTCCGTTCAGATGGTAATCAGGCACCCGCCATTGTTGCCGCAGAGTACCGCAAAAACGGCTATGATTTCCTTGCTATGACCGACCACCGCAGATACTACCCATCCCTTGAGGCTATTGATGCTTACAAGGACGTTCCCCTTGAATACAACCTTGTGCCTGGTGAAGAGGTTCACCTTGAGGGCAACGACGTTCACATTGTGAACTGGGGTGGTAAATACAGCGTTAACGCCCTTGTTGAGGGCGCCCATATCAAAGAGGTTGGCGCAGATAAGGCTCTCCGCTCAATTGACGGCAATTGCCCCGATGTTATGACCACCGAGGAGTTCCGGAATGAAGTATGGAGGCTTGCGGAAACACTCAATATTCCCGAGGGTGTAGAGCCCTATACCTATGCCGCTTGCGTATGGACCTTTGACAGAATCCGCGAAGCAGACGGACTTGGTATATTCGCTCATCCCTATTGGGTGCAGAACGTTTTCCACGTGCCCGAAACCCTTACAGAGCACATTCTCGCAACACAGCCATTTGATGCCTTTGAGGTGCTTGGCGGTGAAAGCTACTATGAGCAGAACGGCTTTCAGACAGTAAGGTACTATGAGGACAGAGCCAAGGGCAGACGTTATCCCATTGTTGGTAGCACCGACAGCCACTCCTGCATACACAATAGGAACGGCTATATAGCATCAACAATTGTTTTCTCACCTGAAAATACACGCGAGGGCATTATTTCATCCATTAAGGATTTCTATTCTGTTGCAGTTGACTCAATTAGCGCAGAGCTTCGCCTTGTTGGTGAAATCCGCTTTGTGCGTTACGGTAATTTCCTTCTCAGAGAATTCTTCCCCCTTCACGATGAGCTTACCTTTGAAGAGGGCAGACTTATGAAGGCACACGCTTGTGGTGATACCACCGCGGCCGAGGACCTTAAGCGTATCCACGGCAGAATGAAGGCACAGCGTGAAAAATATTTTAAGTTTTAATGGAGAATCAAAATGAAATACGAGCTTTTTAAATTAAAGGATTATTTTCCCTTCCTTGGTGAGAACGGTGCAGACCCTTATGTAGAAATGTACCTTCCTTATATTATGAGTGAAATGCACCACGAAAACCGCAAAAGACCCTGTATGGTTGTTTGTCCCGGTGGTGCCTATGGTATGTGCTCACAGCGTGAAAGTGAGCCTATTGCCCTTAAATTCCTTGAAGAGGGCTTTAATGTTTTTGTTCTTACATATTCCTGTGCGCCTCATCGCTTTCCCACACAGCTTCGTCAGGTTGCAGCACTTATGGAGCTTATTTATAAGAATGCAGATGAATGGAACTGTGACACCGATAAAATTGCAATAATCGGCTTTTCGGCAGGCGGACACCTTGCAGCACACTATTCCACAATGTTTGACTGTGCCGAGGTGCGTCAGGTTTTCCCTGAAAGTAAGAGCGTAAATGCATCCGTGCTTTGCTATGCTGTGATCAGCGCCGAGGAGGTTACCACTCATATGGGTAGCTTTGAAAATCTCCTTGGTCACAAGCCTGCAAATCAGGCGGAAACTGACTACTTCTCCTGCGATAAAAACGTAAAGCCCACCACACCGCCTGCATTTTTGTGGCACACCGCAGAGGATACCTGCGTACCCCTCAAAAACAGCCTTCTTTATGCCGAGGCCTTGTGGAGGAATCAGGTGCCTGTTGAGCTCCACGTTTATCCCTTTGGCTGTCACGGCCTTTCCACCTGCGACAGTCAGACGATTGATGATATGACACCTGTTTATGAATACAACAGCGCGTGGATTCCTGCGGCTAAAAAATGGCTTAAGCTTACGTTTGGATTATAAAATAAAAGGCGGAGAGCAATTCTCAGCCTATGAGGTTTAATTATGAGTAAAAATTGGGTGCAGACCTGGGGTCAGTCACATTCCGCTTTTTCATTTTTCTATTATCCATCCTGTCCTAAAACATACCGCCTTGTAATAAAATCAGCAATTTCAGGCAGTAGTGTACGCTTTGAGCTTTCCAATGAATGTGCAAGGAACAAGGTGTACGTGGGCGGCCTTACCGTTGCCAAGTGCGATGAAAAAGGTGATTTTACAGGCGAGTGTAAAATAGTAACCGTTAAGGGCGAAAAATCACCCTGTCTTGAAATTGGTCAGGTTGTAATGACAGACCCTGTGGAATTAGACGTTAAGGCGGGGGAGTATTTCTGTATTAGCGCATTTGTTGAAAAGGGTGCGCTGCGTAGCGGCAATCTTGTGAATAATGCAGAGCTTATTACTGTAAAGGGCGATGTAACAGGAGCACCGCAGGTTGAAAATCAGCGTCGCATCCGCGATAAGGTCCGCGAGATAGCCTCCGTTGTGCTTAAAATGTATTTCCACAAGCCGATTCCGCTTTTTCAGTCTGTTCAATTGCTCAATGATGATGGAGCACGCTCCATTGCAGTTTTTGGCGATTCTATAAGTCAGCAGGGCTATTGGACAAATGCATTTACTGACAGAGTCCGCAACGAGCTTTACGGTAAATTTTCTGTTATAAACAAATCCATAATGGGTAACAGGCTTATGCTTGATTTCCACCGCAGATTTATCTGTAAGGGTCTTTTTGGTATAAGCGGTCTTAACAGATTACAGCGTGATATTCTTGATTATCCCGACGTGGAATACGTAATAATAGCCCTCGGCACAAATGACTTTTTGCAGTATAACACCATCGCTGCTCCCAAAAGCGAAAAGCCCACACCTCAGGGTGTGCTTGACGGCTTTATAAAGGTGTCCGAAGCACTTAAGGCACAGGGCAAAAAGCTTATTGTATTCAACGTGCTCAACTTCGGTGAGTGCATTGACTCTCGCCCCGAAAAAGAAGCAATGGTTATAGAGTTCAACAAGTTGCTTGGTGAAAACAAGCATCATTTCCACGCGGTTTATGACCAGGCGGGACTCTGTGTTAACCCTGACAAGCCGGGCTGCTCACGCCTTGATTTGCTTGGAAAGGATAAAATCCACCCCAATGAAAAGGGAGGTCAGCTTGTAGCTGATAACGTTGATATTAATTGGTTTAAATAAAAGGAAAGCATCGTAAGCTGACGCCTACGATGCTTTTTTATTTCTGAATACAATCCACACAGGTGGTTTCGGTGAGCATTATTTCAAGCTGAAGTGTTCCACCCTCGCTGAGGTAGTGCATATTGGCATCAGTTGCCCTTGCAACATAGCCGTCACCTGCAATGACAAAGTAGCCCTCCATTGTTGTTTCTGCTCCGTCAACTGTTGCGGTAATTGTAATGCCGCCGTCAACCTCTGTCCAGGTTGCTTTTTTATCGTTCTTAAAAACAGCGGTGCCGTCATCGTTGAGTGTGCATACAAATGCTTCGTCAGCATCGGCGTTGTACCACGAGCCAAGATATTCGCTGTCAGCATATTTGCCGGGAGCCTTTTCCGTTGTTACGGGTGCGGTGGTTTCTGCATCCTGCTTGCTGCTGCAGCCTGTGAACAAGGCCACCGTAGCAAGTAATGAGAAGACTAAAATAACTGAAATAACTTTATTCATAAGTATCCCTCCGAATATTATGTATTCTACCATTTGATAGAGGTTTTGTCAAACAGAGATACGCTTCGGTCTAGGGTGAAAGGAATTATCCGAACCGTGTTTTCTACAGGCGGATTTCCGTTCATCCTGCGTTAAAATACTCGCCAATCCGTCAGGATTAGCTGCGTTTTTGCCTTGTCTGACCAAAAATCCGTACTGTAGAAAATCTTTGA
>JAGBTL010000042.1 GCA_017631355.1 Clostridia bacterium | reverse complement strand
GAGGTAGTTAAAATCCATTTTAAGGAGATTTTTTATGGCTTTCTTTACGGCTTATATCGGCACCATAATTTTTGTTTTTGGTGCTGTTATCGGTAGCTTTCTTAACGTTCTTATTTACCGCCTTCCAATTGGTATGGATTTCAAAAAGGGTAATTCCATTTGCCCTAATTGTGAGCATCAGCTCTATTGGAAGGATTTGTTTCCGCTGTTCAGCTGGATTTTTCTCGGTGGTAAGTGCCGTTACTGTAAGGCACCCATTTCCAAGCAATATCCCATCGTTGAGGCCCTTAACGGCACGTTCTACGTGCTCGCTTACATATTCCTTTGCGGTGGCGAGGGTGTAGAGGGTCTTTCACTTAAGCTTGCAGGCTATATGATTTTTTTCTCTTGCCTTATCGTTGTTTCTTGGGTGGATTTCAAGCATCAGATTATTCCCGACTCTATGTGGATTGCCATTTTAGTTGGCGGCTTGTTTATTGTTGGTGATGCCCTTATAACAGGCGAATTTAACAAGGATTGGATTATTGCCCGTGTTATCGGCTTCTTTGCGGTTTCGGGTCTGTTCCTTCTTATTGGTCTTGTTACAAGAGGTCGCGCTATGGGTGGCGGCGATATCAAGCTTATAGCGGCAGTCGGCTTTGCTCTCGGATGGAAGGCTGTGCTTATTTCGTTGTTTATGAGCGCTCTCTTTGGCGTTTTCTTCACAATCGGCAGAAAGATTTTAGTTAAAACAGAAATGAAGGGTCTTATTCCCTTTGGTCCGTTCCTTGCAATGGGCAGCGCTGTTTGTGCTTTTTGCGGTGAGTGGATTTTCAACTCATATATGAGCTTGTTCTGATTCATTAAACTCCTTTGGCTTGCATATTCTTTTTTTAGAATCTGTAATGCAAAGGAGTTATGTTATGTTTGTTGTATCCTTATCCGGTTCGCTGTTTAAGAAGATAGTTGTACCTGTTGTTGCTGTTGGAGTTATTGCGCTTGTGTGTACCTTTGCAAGGCTATCTTCTGCAGAGAACGTTGAGGGTGAACGGCTTGTCAGCGTTAACGGAGCTGATGCTTCAAGTGTTGAGCTAAAAAGCTTCATAGCTTCATACGGATGGACTGTAAATGCAGAGCCCGACGAGGTTCGTGAGGTAATAATTCCCTCTGAATTTAATGAGGTTTACAGCAATTATAACTCTATACAGCTTGCACAGGGCTTTGACCTGATGCCTTTGAAGGGGCAGCGTGTAAAACGCTGGACCTACACAGTTTTGAATTATCCGGGCTATGAAGCCGAGGATTGCATAAAAATCAATATACTTGTTTATAACGGCTGTGTAGTGGGCGGTGACGTCTGCTCTGTTAAGCTTGATGGCTTTATGCACGGCTTTGAAAAGGAATAGATATGGTGAAAACAGAACGACTTGATAAATATATTGCATCGCGTGGTCTTTCAACCCGTAGTGAGGTTAAATTGATGCTTAAAAGGGGAGAGGTTACCGTTAACGGTAAGGTTGTTTCCGATCCTGCCCTTAAGGTGGCAGACGACGATATGGTAACGGTTAACGGTAAGCGTATATCCTCATCACGCTACACTTATATTATGCTCAATAAGCCTCGGGGTGTTGTAAGTGCAAGCAACGACAAGCGTGACAAAACCGTTGTTGATATTCTGCCCGATGAGCTTAAGCGCAAAAATTTTTTTCCTGCCGGCAGACTTGATAAGGACACAACGGGCTTTTGCCTTGTTACGGATGACGGTGACTTTGCACACAGCATTCTGTCACCTGCGCGCCACGTAACAAAAACTTATATCGCAAGACTGTCACAGCCTATTGATTATGAAAAAGCTAAAAAAGGCTTTAGTGACGGTGTTGTCCTTGCCGACGGAACGGTTTTGCTTTCAGCTGTGCTTGCTTTGCTTGAGGATTCAGACAAGCCTGTTTTTAAGGTTGTAATCAAGGAGGGTAAATATCATCAGATAAAGCGTATGTTTGCATCCTTCGGTGCAACAGTTATTGAGCTTGACCGTGTTGCCATTGGCGGATTACCCCTTGATGCGACCCTTGATAGGGGTGAAGCAAGGCTTATTACTGAAAATGAGCTGAAAGCTATTGTTGAAAATGACGAAAGATTTTAAGTGATTTCACGGCCTTGTTTTTTGCATTTAAACCAACTTTTTGGTCGTAAAATTAACATTTTGCATAAAAAAATTCGGAAAATATAAAAAAAGCACTTGCAAATCGGGTTTAAGTTGTGTATTATGTATAACAACCGATTAGTCAATTTGTTAAAAATTTTCGGAGGTTTTAAAAATGTCCAACAGATTATTTCAGGGTGTTGTACACCAGATGCGCGACGTCGTTGACAGAACCATCGGTATCATCGATGAATCAGGTGCGGTAATTGCCTGCAGCGACCTTGGCAGAATTGGCGAGGTTCGCACTAATAATCTCGTATCTGTCTTTTCTTCAGCTACTCCTGTTGTAAGCGACGGATGTGTTTACCAGTCATTCGGCACACATATGCATCCCGAATATGCGGTGTTTGTTGAGGGTGAGGATGCTACAGCTCATACATATATCGGCGTTCTTTCAGTTTCACTTTCAAGCATCAAGCAGTTTTATGATGAAAAATATGACAGGGGTAACTTTATTAAGAACATAATTCTTGATAACATTCTTCCCGGTGATATTTATCTTAAATCACGTGAGCTTCACTTCAATAACGAGGCTTCACGCGTGGTTCTCCTTATCCGCCTTGTTGAAAAGAGTGACGTTTCCGTATTTGACGTTGTTCAGAATCTCTTCCCCGACAAGAGTAAGGATTTCGTTATCAATATCAGCGAAACTGACATTGCACTCGTTAAAGAGGTTAAGAGTGACGTTGACGGCAAGGACCTTGAAAAGCTTGCACGCTCAATTTCCGATTCTCTTTCATCAGAGTTCTACACACATTCACTCGTTGGTATCGGTACACCCGTTGTTGGCGTTAAGGATCTCGCTCGTTCATTCAAGGAGGCACAGGTTGCACTTGAGGTTGGTAAGGTGTTTGATACAGAGCACAATATCGTAAGCTATGACCACTTGGGTATTGCTCGTCTTATCTATCAGCTCCCCACCACACTTTGTGAAATGTTCCTTAAGGAAATCTTCAAGGTTGGTTCAATTGAAACACTTGATCAGGAAACACTTTTCACAATTCAGCGCTTCTTTGAAAATAATCTTAACGTTTCTGAAACATCAAGAAAGCTCTTCGTTCACAGAAACACTCTTGTTTATCGTCTTGAGAAAATCAAGAAGCTTACCGGCCTTGATTTAAGAGAGTTTGATGATGCAATTGTATTCAAGGTAGCCCTTATGGTTAAGAAGTATCTTGATGCAAACCCCATTAAATATTAATAAATTGTAAACAATGTCATTAAATAGCACATTTTTATTACAAAAGGGTTACATTTTGTAATAAAGTGTGCTATTATTGTTTTATAAAAATAAAATGAGAGATTAGGTGTTAAATTTGATTCAGTTCGATAATGTGTCTAAAGTTTATGCAGACACCAACACGAAAGCTCTGTCTGATTTCAGCCTTAATATTGAAACAGGCGAGTTCGTGTTTATCGTAGGTTCATCAGGCGCAGGTAAAAGTACGCTTCTTAAGCTCATGATGCGTGAGGAGGTTCCTACATCAGGCTACATAAACATCAATGGTTATGACCTTAACAAAATGAAAAAACGCGAGATTCCTTATTTCAGAAGAACTCTCGGTATTGTTTTTCAGGACTTCCGTCTTATCCCCAATATGAACGTATATGACAACATTGCTTATGCAATGCGTGTTATCGGTGCTCGTGAAAACGCAATCAGAAAGCGTGTTCCATATCTTCTCGGTCTTGTTGGTCTTAATTCAAAAGCACGTTCAAAGCCCTCACAGCTTTCAGGCGGTGAGCAGCAGCGTGTGGCTCTTGCGAGAGCACTTGCAAACAATGCGAATATGATTATTGCCGATGAGCCCACAGGTAACGTTGACCCCAAAATGTCATATGAAATTGTTGACCTTCTCAACCATATCAATGCAGACGGCACAACAGTCATAATGGTTACACATGACCTTCACCTTGTTAAAACCTTCAATCACCGTGTTATTACAATCAAAAACGGTGTGATTGAATCTGACTGTCCCGATGCATCACATATTGACGTTGAGCCTTATAGATTTGAAAATCCCGAGGATGCGGTTGGTTCATACTTCGTGGAAGAGGTTGGCGAGGATCTTGATTACCTCGTTGAAAACTATGCCGCAGACGTTGCGGAGGAAGTTGCTGCTGAGGACGTTAGCTCCGTAACAGACTTCTTCAGTGAAGAGGGAGGTGAGGAAGAATGAAGGGCGCAAGCGTAGGCTATCTTACACGTGAGGGCTTCAGAAACATCTGGGTTAACAGATTGCTCTCACTTGCTACGATCGTAGTTCTTGTTTCTTGTCTTGTTATTGTTGGTAGTGGTGCACTTATCTTCCTCAATATCAGTTCTGTTCTTGACCTCATTGAGGATCAGAACGTTGTAATGGTTTATATTGAAGATAATGCAGATGAAACTGCTATGGATACCCTTAAGGTTCAGCTTTTGGCTCTGGATAACGTGTCAGACGTGCAGTTTGTTTCCCGCGAGGAGGCATTTGAAAGACAAAAGGCTGCATACGGTGACAAGGCTTCTCTCCTTGACGGACTTACAGCAGACATTCTTCCCAATGCTTATAAGGTAACTGTTAAGGATATTGAGCAGTTTGATTCCACCGTTGCTACTATCAAACAGCTTGAAAACGTACTTCAGATTCACGAAAACAGCGAGCTTGCAGGCAAGCTTGCAAGCATTAGAAACGCGGTTTCTTACATTTCACTTGGCGTTATCGCAATTCTGTTCTTCGTTTCAATGTTCATTGTTGCTAATACAATCCGTATTACAATTTTCAACCGACGTCTTGAAATCAGCATTATGAAGGCTGTTGGTGCTACAAATTCCTTTATCCGTTGGCCATTTATGGTTGAGGGTATTCTCCTTGGCTTGTTCTCAGCGGTTCTTGCCCTTGGCATTGAGTATGGTGTTTATAGCGTTGCTTCCATCTGGCTTTCAGACGTTATGTCAATGCTTGGCGGTGACGTGGTTTCATTCAATGAGTATATCTGGTATATCTTCGGTATCTTCGTATTTATCGGTGTGTTCATTGGTGCATTCGGTAGTATTCTTTCACTTAACAAATATTTAAAGGAGCACAATAATGTTGTTGAAAACCAATAATAAATTTAAAAGAATATTAAGTTTACTTATTGCAGTTATAATGCTTGTTGGTACTCTTTCAGTTTCTTCCTTTGCCTTGACAGACGAGGAAAAGAAGGAAAAGCAAGAGGAAAAAACAAAAATTGAAGCAGAAATCAAGGCTAACGAAGAAAAAATCAAGGAATTAGAAGCAAAGGCAGCCGAGTATGACGATGACGTTGCTGCACTTC